>CATPBM010000150.1 GCA_955652625.1 uncultured Steroidobacteraceae bacterium | reverse complement strand
ATTTAGGGGTAAATGCGCAATGGGCGAATGGATTTCTGAAATCTGGCATTCCCGGGAAATTCTGTATTTCCTGGCGTGGCGGGATGTGAAGGTGCGCTACAAGCAGGCGGCGCTGGGTGTCGCCTGGGCCGTACTGCAACCTCTCTTCACCATGATTACGTTCACCTTCTTCTTTGGGAAGCTGGCCGGCATTCCGAGCGAGGGGGTGCCATATCCACTGTTCTCCTACTCGGCCCTGCTGCTGTGGACATACTTTGCCGTTACGCTCTCGCAGGTGGGGAACAGTCTGGTCGCCAATTCCAGTCTGATTACCAAGATCTACTTTCCCCGTGTGCTGCTGCCGGCTGCCGCTGCCTTTGGAGGTCTGCTCGACCTCCTGGTCAGCTCCGTTTTTCTGGTCGGAATGCTCGTGTATTACCATGTGACCCCGCGCTGGACCATGCTGCTGACACCAATTTTTGTCGCGCAGACGGTGCTGTTGGTCACCGGGGTCGGGATGCTCCTTGCCGCCCTGAACGTGCGCTACCGGGACGTCAAGTACACCATCCCCTTTCTGACGCAGATCGGTCTGTTCGTGACGCCCATCATCTACCCGGTCACGTTCCTGCCGCATCGCTTCCAAGGCCTGCTGGCCTTGAATCCCATGACCGGGGTGATTGAGGGGTTCCGCGCTTGCCTGTTCGGCGGCTACGTCCATTGGGACGTATTGGGTTGTTCCTGGGTCGTGACGCTGCTGCTGCTCGTTCTTGGCAGCTGGCACTTTCGAAGCACCGAGCGCGTTTTCGCCGACATTGTCTGATGCCGAGAAACCTCCACCCATGACTGAGTCCATTACCATCGACAGCCTCTGCAAGCGTTACGAGCTCGGAGCCTTGCGACAGGAGACCCAGCTGCGCGATCAACTCGTGCGCCTGTTGCGGGCGCCATTCGGCAAGCGAGCGCCGAAAGAAGTCCTCTGGGCCTTGCGCGATGTTTCGTTCACCGTGGACGAGGGGGAAGTCGTCGGCATCATCGGACGTAACGGTGCTGGCAAGAGCACCCTTCTCAAGATCCTCGCGAAAATCACTTATCCCACCTCCGGCAGGGTACGTGCGCGGGGACGCGTCGCCGCGCTGCTGGAAGTCGGCGCGGGGTTCCACGAGGAGCTTACCGGACGCGAGAACATCTTCCTCAACGGTTCCATCATGGGGATGAAGAAGAAGGAGGTTCGTGCAAAACTCGAGGCGATTGTCGAGTTCTCGGGTATGCAGCGTTTCATCGACACACCGATCAAGCGCTATTCAAGCGGCATGCGCTCGCGCCTGGGCTTCGCGGTGGCTGCGCACCTGGATCCGGACGTGCTCATCGTCGATGAGGTGCTGGCGGTGGGCGATGCGGCATTCCAGAAGAAATGCATCAGCGCCATGCACGATCTGCGTGGCGGGGGGCGCACCGTGCTGTTCGTATCCCACAACATGGCGGCGGTCGAGAATCTCTGCTCGCGCGGCATCTGGCTCGCGCAGGGCAAAGTCCAGCTCGACGGGCCGGTACATAAAGTCATCGAAGCCTACATGGGATCGTTTGCTTCAGCTGACAGCGCCTCCAAAACGCTCACCGCGGCAGACGGCCGGCGTGGGAGCGGCGAGATCCGCTTCACCCGGGTCGAATTCCGCTCGACCGATGGGGAGCTGCAGACCGTCACGCGCGCCGGCAAGAGCCTGGTGATCCGTCTGCATTACCGGGCGAACGAGCCTATCGAGCGTCCGGCCTTCGCGTTCACGATGTATACGGAACTCGGCACGCTGGTGACCGACACGGGCACCTGGCTTCACGGTCTGGACATTCCGCTTGTCCCGGTGGGGGATGGCTACCTCGACCTCGAGATCGATGCTCTCAACCTCATGCCCGGACGCTACTACTTATCGCTGAAGCTGGACTCCTGCATTGAAACACGAGTGTACGACGCCCTGGAACATGCTGTTTACCTCGATGTCGAGGAGGCGCCCATTTACGGGCAGAGCCGAAGAATCGACAGCCGATTTGGACTGGTGTTCTTTCCCCAGCGCTGGCATCTCGATGGCATCGGGAGCAGTGCTACGATCGACGTGAGCCCGGCCGCCAACGGTTGACACAAGCTGCGCGTTTACGCGGGCTGGCGGCCACAATAAGACATGCGCGTTTTCCTCACAGGGGTTGATGGCTACATCGGGGCGGTACTTGCGCCCTATCTGCTTGAGCGCGAGATGAAGGTCATCGGACTCGATACCGGGTACTACCGCGATGGCTGGCTCTACAACGACAAGCGGACCGCGACACCTCAGACGCTCAACAAGGATCTGCGCGCTGTCAGGGCGGCCGACGTCGAGGGCTGCGATGCCGTGGTGCATCTTGCCGAGCTGTCCAACGATCCGCTCGGTCAGAACAATCCGGTGGTCACGCACCAGATCAACCATAAAGGCTCGGTGGCACTAGCCAAGGAGAGTGTGCGCGCTGGCGTCAGGCGCTTCGTTTACACCTCCTCCTGCAGCGTTTACGGCGCAGGCACCGGAGATTTTCTGGATGAGGATGCGCACGTCAACCCCCAGACCGCTTACGCCGAATGCAAGGTCTTGGTGGAGCGTGACCTGCTGGCGATGGCGCACGAGGATTTCACGCCCGTGCTATTACGCAATGCCACCGCGTTTGGTCCTTCGCCGCGCATGCGCTTCGATGTCGTGATCAACGATCTGTGCGCGCTGGCCTGGACGACCCAGTGCATAGCCATGACGAGCGACGGCAGTCCCTGGCGCCCGGTCGTGCATGTCCAGGACATCTGTGAGGCCATCTACCTCAGCCTCGTGGCGCCGCAGGACGCGGTGCGCGGCAAGATCTTCAACGTGGGACAGACTTCCGAGAATTACCGCGTCCGCGAGCTCGCGCAGATCGTCGCGGACGAGTTTCCCGGCTGCACGATCTCAGTCGGCACGTCCGGCAGTGACAACCGCAGCTACCGGGTCAATTTCGAGCGTATCCACCGCGAGTTGCCCGGCTTCAAATGCCGGTACACGGCGCGTGATGGGGCGCGGCAGCTGCGTGAGCTCTTCGCGCGTATCCAGATGGCGTCCGAGACGTACCGGTTCCGCGCCTTTACCCGTCTCAATCAGCTGAAGTATCTGCAGTCGACTCAGCAGATCGACGACGCGTTTTACTGGCGCTGACATGCTGTTCGAGTCTCTCGAGCTTTCCGGTGCGGTGCTGGTGAAAATGGAGCGCCACCCCGATGATCGTGGGTTTTTCGCGCGCTCCGTGTGCGTCGAGGAGTTCCAGTCCCACGGCCTGCCAGCTGCCTTCGTCCAGTCGAGCGTCTCCTGGAAT
>CATPBM010000149.1 GCA_955652625.1 uncultured Steroidobacteraceae bacterium | reverse complement strand
GCTGGGAGGACCTCGAGCGCTGGCTCGTCGCGCTGCGCGCGGCGGAGCTCTTCGCGTTCGACACCGAGACCACGAGCCTCGACCCGATGCGCGCGGAGGTTGTCGGCGTGTCGTTCTGCATCGAGCCGGGAGTCGCCGCGTATGTGCCGCTGCGGCATGTCTATCCCGGCGCCCCGGAGCAACTGGATCGCGAACGCGTGCTGGCCGCGCTCAAGCCGCTCCTGGAGGATCCCGCGCGCGGCAAGGCCGGCCACAACCTCAAGTACCACGCACACGTGCTGGCGAACGCCGGCATCCCCCTCGCCGGCATGCGCTACGACAGCATGCTCGAGTCGTACGTGTGGAACAGCGTCGCCACCAACCACGAACTGGCCGCGGACGCGCAGCACTACCTCGGACTGCGCACCATCACCTACGAGGAGGTCGCCGGCCGTGGTGCGAAACAACTCAGCTTCGACCAGGTAGCGGTGGACAAGGCGAGCGAGTACGCCGCCGAGGACGCGGACGTGACGCTGCGCCTGCACCAGGCGCTGTGGCCGCAGCTTACCTCCGTGCCCGCTCTGGCGCGCCTGTACGAGGAATGCGAGCGGCCACTGCTGCCGGTGCTGTTCGCGATGGAGCATTACGGCGTGCTCATCGACCGCGAGCGCCTGCGCGCGCAGAGCCGCGAATTCGCGCGCCAGCTCCAGGAGCTGCAGTTGCAGGCGCATCGCGAGGCCGGCCATGAGTTCAACATCGAGTCCCCCAAGCAGCTGCAGCAGATCCTGTTCGAGAGACTGCAGCTGCCGGTGCGGCGCAAGACTCCGACCGGGCAGCCCTCGACCGCGGAGGACGTGCTCGAGGAGCTCGCCGCAAGCTACGCCCTGCCGCGCATCGTGCTCGAGTACCGCGCGCTCGCCAAACTCAAGTCAACCTACACCGACAAGCTCCCCGAGCAGGTGAACGAGGCCACCGGGCGCATCCATACGAACTACGCGCAGGCGGTCGCGGCTACCGGACGGCTGTCCTCCCTCGATCCCAACCTGCAGAACATCCCCATACGCCGCCCCGAGGGACGGCGCATCCGCCAGGCGTTCATCGCGCCGCCCGGCTGCGTGCTGCTGGCGGCCGACTACTCGCAGATCGAGCTGCGCATCATGGCGCACCTGTCAGGGGACGAAGGACTGCGTGCCGCGTTCGCCGAGGATCGCGACGTGCATCAGGCGACCGCCGCCGAGGTGTTCGGCTTGAGTCTCGAGGCAGTAACGGCCGATCACCGGCGCACGGCGAAGGTCATCAACTTCGGTCTCATGTACGGCATGTCGCCGTTCGGACTGGCGCGCAACCTCGGCATCGAGCGCAGCGCCGCGCAGCAGTACGTGGAGCGCTATTTCCAGCGCTATCCTGGCGTGAAGCGCTTCATGGACAACACGCGCGCGCAGGCACGCGAGACAGGCTACGTTGAAACGGTGTTCGGCCGGCGCCTGTACCTGCCCGATATCCGCTCCGGCAACGCGCAGCTGCGCCAGTATGCCGAACGCAGCGCCATCAACGCGCCGATGCAGGGCACGGCCGCCGACATCATCAAGCGCGCCATGATCACGGTTCATGCCTGGTGCCGTCGCGACAACTGTCCGGCGCGTCTGGTCATGCAGGTGCACGATGAGCTGGTGTTCGAGGTGCGCGAGCAAACGGTCGAGGAGGTGGCCGCGGCGGTACGTGAGCACATGGTGGACGCCGCCTCCCTGAGCGTTCCCTTGCGGGTGGATGTTGGGTCAGGTACAAATTGGGACGAGGCGCACTAGGATGAAACTAGATCAGGGAAGGGAGATTCAAGCCATGCGAAAGCTACTGCTCGCGGCCGTACTGGCGCTCGGCGCGGGTGCCGCCCAGGCCGACGACAGCCCGTTCTATGTGGGCGTTGGCATCTCGAGGAACAAGCTCAGCAACATCACCAACAGCGGGCTGAGCTTCTCCGACATCGACAAGACGTCGTGGAAAGCTCTCGTGGGCTTTCGCCCGATCAGCCCGTTCGCCGTGGAGGCTGCCTACATGGATCTTGGCCGTCAGAGCAGCGCCTTCGTTACTCCGGGGGTGGGGAGCTGTGTCATAGGCTCCCCTAACTGCGCCTCGGGCACCCACCACTCCGACGCGAAGGCATTCGCCGCGTTCGCGGTCGGCTTTCTGCCGGTGCCGATGCCCTTCCTTGATCTGTATGCAAAGGCCGGGCTCGCGCGCTGGAAATTGAATGGCAACACCACCACGGCCACGGCACTGCCACCGGAGAATTTCTTCGCATTCTCGACCCAGGGCACTGCGTTCGCGTGGGGCGCGGGAGCTCAGGTGCACGCCGGCAATATCGGCGCGCGCCTCGAGTACGAGCACTTCAATATCGCCAACACCAACGGCGCGCAGGTCATCTCCCTGAGCGTGATTCTGCGACTGTAAGCTAGACCGGCACCGGGTAAGTGCCCACGCCAGGGCACGAACTTCTCGTGTGCATCCCGGTCATTCCAACTCTGGCCGCACCGGCACTGCCTGCCCCCTGGGTAACGGCAGCGGTGCCGGCTCCGTTATGGATGACAAACGAGGTGCAATGATGCGCAGATTTCCGCTTCTGATGCTCATGATG
Source organism: uncultured Steroidobacteraceae bacterium (assembly GCA_955652625.1). Classification (GTDB taxonomy): domain Bacteria; phylum Pseudomonadota; class Gammaproteobacteria; order Steroidobacterales; family Steroidobacteraceae; genus 13-2-20CM-66-19. Next base: position 1,614 of record CATPBM010000149.1, on the reverse strand, counting down.
CTTGGGCTGGGGCTGGGTGCGGGTGCCGCACGGGCCGACGACAACGGACTCATTTATATCGGCGCCGGAATTTCCCGGAACAAGATCGACAACATCACCCATACCGGCACGCCAGTCACCGACATCGACAAGACCTCGTGGAAGGTGCTGGCCGGCGTGCGGCCCGTGAAGGTGTTCGCGGTCGAGGCGGATTATCTGGACCTCGGCAACCGCACGAGCACGTTCATCAATGGCGTGGGTAGCCGTGTAGATGCCAAAGCCTTCGCCGGCTATGCCGTCGGGTTCCTGCCCCTGCCGGTGCCGTTTCTGGACCTGTTCGGGAAGGCGGGTGTTGCCCGCTGGAAGCTGAACGAGAGCTCAGCAGGAACGCTGCCTCCCAGCAGTTTTTTTGCTTTGTCCGACAAGGGCACCAATTTCGCCTGGGGTGCCGGGGCGCAGGCGCGTATCGGCAACATCGGCGGGCGGCTCGAGTACGAGCATTTCAATATTCCGAACACCAGTGGAGCAAAGGTTTTCTCGCTCTCCGTCGTGCTGGATCTGTTCTGAGTGGAATGCTTCTGTGGCGCCAACGATACAGCTTGTAGAGCAAACTAATGATTTGAAACGATATTTTTTCTGAAGCGCGCCGGAACTTGCGAGGGCGTCGGCCGTCTTAACGTACTGAGTGCATGGCACTCCCCGCTTCCCTCCCTGAGCGGGTAGACCCGGTTCACGAGACCTGTGCCGGGTTAGTCTGCCCCGGCGGCTTCTACGGAAGCCGCCGGGGTTTTTTATTGCCCTTGGCCCTGGCCCAGCCAGGACTCAAGCGTGTCCTGCGCTTCCCGGACCCCCGTCCCCGTGAGTGCGGAAAACAATTGCGCCGTGGCCCGGCCCGAGAGGAACTGCGACGCCGAGCGCAGCGCTGAGCTGGCCTCGCTGCGGTTGAGCTTGTCGGCCTTGGTGAGCAGGACGTGGACCCGATGCGTAGCCTGAGCCCAATCAAGCAGTCCCTCATCCCCGGCGGTGAGTCCGCGCCGCGAGTCCACGATCACGAACAACCCCCTGAGCGAGACTCGCACACGCAGGGCGTCAATGAGCGGCAGCCAGGCGCGGCGTTCCTCTGCGGGCACATTTGCGTAGCCATAGCCCGGCAGGTCGATGAGACGCTTCAGGGGCGCGAGCTCGAAAAAATTCAGCAGCCGCGTGCGCCCGGGAGTCTTGCTGGTGCGCGCCAGACCCTGACGCTGGACGATGGCGTTTATGGCGCTCGACTTGCCCGCGTTGGAGCGCCCCACGAAGGCGATCTCGGCGCCGACGTCTGCGGGAAACTGCGCCGGCGCGGCCGCGCTGATCAGAAATCGCGCCTCGCCAAAGCGACTCATGTTTTCAACGGGTAAGAAAGCGCTACCACGACTGTAGTGTACAATTCGCGGCCGCGAATCGCGGGACGTGGGCGGAAAGGGAGCAATGGCGCAAGCGCAGACCTCGGGAGCCCGTTGGGTGGCGGCCGCAGTGGCCGGGACGCTGGCGTTGTGCGTGGCGCCGAGGCTGACGCTCGCGCAGACACCCTCCGCGACACCCGCTCCCGCAGCCGGTGCACCTGCGAGTGCGCCCGCCGGTGCCGCAACCGCGGTG
>CATPBM010000148.1 GCA_955652625.1 uncultured Steroidobacteraceae bacterium | reverse complement strand
CTGGTGGCTGCCTCATCGCCCGAGCCCCAGCGGGAATTCGACCTCGGCCCAGCGGACAACGCGCGGCTCGCGAATCTCTGCGGTCCGCTGGATGAGAACCTGCGGCTGCTCGAGTCGCGTCTGGGCGTGCGCATTCATCGCCGCGGCGATGTGTTTCGCGTCAGCGGCGCGCGGGCCGACAGTGCGGAAGGCGTGTTGCGCGAGCTGTTCGCCCTCACCGCCACCGACGACGTCACCCCCGAGCGCGTGCACCTGGCGCTGCACGAGCGCCAATCCGGGCCGCCGGCAGTGGATGCGGATCCGCGCGAGCACGGCGTGCACGTGCCGCGCGGCGGCATCCGTGCCCGCGGCGCTCACCAGCGCGACTATCTTGCGCACATCCGCAGCAGCGACCTGACCTTGGGGATCGGGCCGGCGGGCACCGGCAAGACCTATCTCGCGGTGGCGTGTGCCGTGGAGGCACTGCAGGCAGATCGTGTGCGGCGCCTGATACTGGTGCGGCCGGCGGTGGAAGCGGGCGAGCGCCTGGGGTTCCTGCCCGGGGACCTGACCCAGAAGGTCGATCCGTACCTGCGGCCGATGTACGACGCGCTCTACGAAATGATGGGCTTCGATCGCGTCGCGCGCTTCATCGAGCGCAACGTCATCGAGGTGGCGCCGCTCGCGTTTATGCGCGGCCGCTCGCTCAACGATTCATTCATCATTCTCGATGAGGCCCAGAACACCACCATCGAGCAGATGAAAATGTTCCTCACCCGGATAGGCTTCGGCTCCAAGGCTGTCGTGACCGGGGACATCACCCAGACCGATCTGCCCGCGGGCAAGCAGTCCGGACTCAGCCACGTGGTCGACGTGTTGCGCGCAGTGGAGGGGGTTGCGTTCACTTTCTTCGATGCGCAGGACGTGGTGCGCCACCCGCTGGTGCAGCGCATCGTGCAGGCCTACGAAGCGCGCGGAGGCTCCCAGTGAGCGCCGCGCAAAAGCGCGGCCTGCAGCTGGATTTTCAGCGCCGCGTGCGCGACTGGTCCCCGCCGCGCGGTGAGCTCGAGCACTGGGCGAGCGCCGCCCTCGGGCGGCGCGCGGCAGGCAGCGAGGTGGGCGTGTGCGTGGTCGGGGCTCCCGAGAGCCGCCGGCTCAACGCGCGCTTTCGCGGCCGGGATGCGCCTACCAACGTGCTGTCCTTTCCCGCCGCGCGTATGCCGCGCGCGCCGGGGCGCGACCCGCAGATCCTGGGCGAGCTGGTGGTCTGCCCGCGCGTGCTGCGCGCGGAGGCGCGCGCGCAGGACAAGACGCTGCGCGCGTACTGGGCGCACCTGATCGTGCACGGCACGCTGCACCTTGTCGGCTACGATCACGAGCGCGTCGCGGACGCGCGGCGCATGGAACGCCGCGAGATCGCGGTGTTGCGCCGGCTCGGATTCGCCAACCCTTACCGGAGCTGAGGCAGATGGCGAAGGATCTGAACACCACCGGACGCTGGCTGAAGCGCCTCACCCAGGGGCTGGCGGACCCGCAGGACCGCAAGGAGCTGGTGGTCATGCTGCGCGATGCGACCGACCGCGGGCTCATCGACAGTGACGCGCTTACCATGCTCGAGGGCGTGCTGGAGGTGGGCGACCTGCAGGTGCGCGACATCATGGTGCCGCGCGCGCAGATGGTGTTCGTGCGCCGTCATGAGCCGGCTGCGCGCATCCTGCCGGTGGTGGTCGAGTCAGGGCACTCGCGCTTTCCGGTGATGGACGAGGACCGCGACGACATCGTCGGCATCCTGCTGGCGAAGGACCTGCTGCGCCTCACCGCGGCCGCGGCGCGCGAGCGCTTCGATATCCGCGAGTACATGCGCCCCGCGGTGTTCGTACCCGAGTCCAAGCGGCTGAACGTGCTGCTCAAGGAGTTCCGCCGCAGCCGCAATCACATGGCGATCGTGGTCGATGAGTACGGCGGCGTGTCGGGACTGTGCACCATCGAAGACGTGATCGAGCAGATCGTCGGCGAGATCGACGATGAGTTCGACGTCGAGGACGAACACAACATCCGCCGCGACGCGGAACGGCAGTTCACCGTGCGCGGTGTCACGCGCATCGAGGAATTCAACGCTTACTTCGGCGCGCAGTTGTCGGAGCAAGAGGGCGTCGACACGGTGGCGGGGCTTCTCATGAAGCAGCTCGGCCGCCTGGCGCGGCGTGGTGAGACGGCGCACATCGATGGCTTCGAGTTTCGCGTGCTGCGCGCCGATCACCGCCGCATCGATACGCTGCGAGTGGTGGCGCCGCACGACGTGCTGCCGCCGCCGGAAGAGCGCCCCGCGGGCGGCACGAGCTGAGCCCGGGCATGGGAGCTTCCGCCGGCAGTGCCGCCGTGGACACGGCGCGAGAGCCTTACGCCCTGGCGCGGCCGGCATCCGCCGTGCTGCGCACGCTGCTCGCCTTCCTCGCCGGGGCGCTGCTTACCACCTCGTTCGCGCCGCTGAACCTGTGGCCGCTCGCAATGCTCTCGCCTGCGGTGCTCATGTGGCTGTGGCAGGGCGCGGGGCCGCGCGAGGCGGCACGTCTGGGTTTTTGGTTCGGCGCCGCCACCTTCGCCGCGGGCACCTACTGGCTGTACGTCAGCATCCACGGCTTTGGCGGCGCGCCCGTGTGGCTTGCGCTCTCCCTCATGCTCGGGCTCGTCGGCGTCATGGGGCTGTATCACGCCGCGCTCGGCTACGCGATCGCCCGCTGGCTGCCCGCGAGCGGGTGGGTGCGCTGGCTGATCGCGCTGCCTGCGGCGTGGCTTCTTATCGAGTGGTGGCGCGGCTGGTTCCTCTCGGGGTTCTCCTGGCTGTCCCTCGGTTACTCGCAGACCGACACCTGGCTCGCCGGCTTCGCCCCGCTGACCGGCGTCTACGGTATCAGCGCCGTCCTGCTGGTGAGCGCGGGTGCGCTGACCGCGTTGGCCTGCACGACGGCGCTACGCACACGCCTCATTGCTGCCGCCACGCTCATCGTGCTCTGGGGCCTCGGAGCGGCGCTGCACGGGCGCTCATGGACCCATGCTTCGGGGTCGCCGCTAACGGTGGCCGTGGTGCAGGGGGCAATCCCGCAGGATGAGAAATGGCTGGAGAGCAATCACGACACGACGCTCAAGCTCTATCAGACACTCACCGAGAAAGTGCTCGGCACCAGCCTGATCGTCTGGCCCGAGTCGGCGCCCGCCGGGGTTGCCAACTACCTCGTCTAGTACCTCAACAACCTTTACCGTGAAGCCCGCGCCCATGGTTCGGCGCTGGTGCTCGGCGTGCTGCGCGCGCAAGGGCAGGCGGATCAGCCTGCCGCGCAACGCTACTACAACTCCGTGCTGGCGCTTGATGAGACGGTGAGCTGGTACGACAAGCATCACCTCGTGCCGTTCGCGGAGTTCTTCCCCGTTCCCCACTTCGTGCGCGCCTGGATGCGCCTGATGAGCCTGCCGTACTCCGACTTCACTCCCGGTGCCGCGGATCAGCCGCCGCTGCCAGCGGCGCACCTGAAGCTCGGCACCACGGTGTGCTACGAGGATGCTTACGGCAGCTCCATGCTGAGGGTGTTATCGCGCGCGGATGCGCTCGTCAACGTCACCAACGACGCCTGGTTCGGGCACTCGAGCGCGCGACACCAGCACTTCCAGATCGCGCGCATGCGCGCGCTGGAGGAGGGCCGCTACATGGTGCGCGCCGCCAACGACGGCATCTCCGCGGTCATCGGCCCGCACGGCGAAGTCATCGCCCGCGCCCAGGAATTCCGCGCCGTGGCGCTGGTCTCAAGCATTGTCCCCTACGCCGGCCTGCCACCGTACGCTCATGTTGGAAACTGGCTGGTAATGAGCCTCGGCGCGCTGGCGCTGGCATACGGGCTGTGGGTGCGGAATGATAGGGACCGGCGTGGCAAGGGCTGCCGGCCAGCTGTTCGCGACTAAATGGAAGTGTTCCCATGAATGCGAAGTTCGATCCGAATCTCATCGCGCCCCTGAAGCGCCTGATCGCGGTCTCGTGCATAGGGCTCGTGCTCGGCGCGTGTTCCCGTGATCTGTCGGCGCAGTCCACGCACGCCACCGTGCCCATCGCCTCCGCGGTCGCGACCAGCGCGGCGGCGGCGGCCGAAGCGTCGCCTGCGCCGGCGACCATCGCCCCGGAGCCCATGGTGCGGGCCCTGCCGGACTTCTCGCAGCTGGTGGACCGCTACGGGCCCGCGGTGGTGAATGTGGAGGTGACCGAGAAGCCCCGGCCGGGAGGGCTCCAGGGCCTGTCGCCGAACGATCCGTTTTACGATTTCTTCCGCCGCTTCGGCATCCCGGCGCCCGAGCAGGGGCAGCGCGGCGAGCGCCAGCCCCGGGTGAAGGGGGCGGGCTCCGGGTTCATCGTCAACCCCGACGGCTACATCCTCACCAACACCCACGTGGTCGCCAACGCCGAGGAGGTGACCGTGCGCCTCACCGACCGGCGCGAGTTCCCCGCCAAGGTCATCGGCGCCGATGAGCGCACCGACGTGGCGGTAATCAAGATCAACGCGAGCAACCTGCCGATCGTCAAGCTCGGTGATCCCGCGCGCATCAAGCCGGGACAATGGGTACTCGCTATCGGCTCGCCGTTCGGCTTCGAGAACAGCGCCACCGCCGGCATCATCAGCGCGACCTCGCGTTCGGTGCCGGGAGAGAGCTACACGCCATTCATCCAGACCGACGTCGCCGTCAACCCCGGCAACTCCGGCGGCCCGCTGTTCAACATGGCCGGCGAAGTGATCGGCATCAACTCGCAGATATTCAGCCGCACCGGCGGCTTCATGGGCGTGTCGTTCGCGATTCCGATCGACGTGGCGCGCAACGTGGAGGAGCAGCTGATCAAGACCGGGCGCGTGGTGCGCGGCCGCATCGGCGTGACCATCCAGGACGTCAACGCGCAGCTCGCCGAGTCATTCGGCCTCGACCGGCCGCGCGGCGCGCTCGTGTCCTCGGTGGAGAAGGACGGCCCGGCAGCGAGCGCCGGCATCGCCCCTGGGGATGTGATTCTCGCCGTCGGCGCTCATCCGATCGAGCGCTACGGGGAGCTCTCCGGGATGATCGCCGCCATGAAGCCGGGGGCGGATGCGGGCATGACCGTGTGGCGCAACGGCAAGCAGCAGAACCTCACCGTTAAGGTCGCCGAGCTCAAGGAGCAGCAGCAGACCGTGGCCAACCGCGGCAGACCTGCGGAGCACGGCTCCGACCAGGCGAGCTCGCTGGGACTGACGGTGCGTCCGCTCGAACCGCGCGAGAAGGAACAGGCGGCCACGCAGGGGAGCCTGCTGGTTGAGCAGGTGAGCGGCCCGGCGCAGGCGGCCGAGGTCGAGCCGGGCGACATCATTCTCGGCATCAACGGCAAGCGCGTGCACTCGGTGAAGGAGCTGCAGGAGGCGGCGCGCACAGCCGGCAAAACCGTGGCCCTGCTGATTCAACGGGAGGACGCCCAGATTTTCGTGCCCCTGCGCCTGCCCTGAATGCAACAAAGCTACGATCCCGCGGCGGTGGAGCGCGCCGCGCAGCAGTATTGGGATGAGCGACGCGTCTTCGAGGCACGCGAGGATTCCGCGCGCGCGAAGTTCTACTGCCTGTCGATGCTTCCCTACCCCTCCGGCCGGCTGCACATGGGCCACGTGCGCAACTACACCATCGGCGACGTGCTGGCGCGCTACCTGCGCATGCAGGGGCACAACGTGCTGCAGCCCATGGGCTGGGACGCGTTCGGGCTGCCCGCCGAGAACGCCGCCATCAGTAACGGGGTGCCCCCCGCGCAGTGGACGCGCCAGAACATCGCTCACATGCGCGCGCAGCTCAAGTCCCTGGGCTTCGCCATCGACTGGAGCCGGGAAGTGGCCACCTGCGACCCGGGCTACTACCGGTGGAACCAATGGCTGTTCCTGCGCATGCTCGAGAAGGGCATCGCGTACCGCAAGACCGGGGTGGTGAACTGGGATCCGGTCGATCAGACGGTGCTCGCCAACGAGCAGGTGATCGACGGGCGCGGCTGGCGCACGGGCGCGCCGGTGGAAAAGCGCGAGATCCCGATGTACTACCTCGCGATCACGCGCTACGCGGATGAGCTGCTCGAGGCGCTCGATGAGCTGCCCGGCTGGCCCGAGCGCGTGCGCGTAATGCAGGCGAACTGGATCGGCAGGAGCGAGGGTTGCGATATCGCCTTCCCCTATGCCCCCGATGCCATCGCGGCCATGGGACATGAGGGCGCGCTCAAGGTGTTCACCACGCGCGCGGACACGCTGTTCGGCGCGACCTTCATGGCGATCGCGGCCGAGCATCCGCTGGCGTCCGCCGCCGCGCGCGGCAACCCGGCACTCGCCGCCTTCATCGAGGAGTGCCGCCGCGGCAGCGTGACCGAGGCCGAGGTCGCCACGCAGGAAAAGAAGGGCATGCCGACCGGGCTGCACGTGCTGCATCCCTTCACCGGCAAGCCTCTGCAGATCTGGGTCGCCAACTACGTGCTCATGGCATACGGGGAGGGCGCGGTCATGGGCGTGCCGGCGCACGATGAGCGCGATTTCGGGTTCGCCCTGAAGAACCGCCTCCCCGTGACCACGGTGGTGCGCTCAGCGAGCGGTGTCTACGACGAGGTGCGCGCGCCCTGGATCGCCGCGTACGCCGGGCATGGCGTCACGGTGAACTCGGCGGAGTTTTCCGGGCTCACCTTCCAGGCGGCGGTCGAGGCTATCGCCACGGCGCTGGAGAAGAAGGGCCTGGGGAAGAAGCGCGTGCAGTACCGCCTGCGCGACTGGGGCATTTCGCGCCAGCGCTACTGGGGCTGCCCGATCCCGATCGTTCACTGCGGCGCGTGCGGGGAAGTGCCGGTGCCGGACGAGCAGCTGCCCGTGGTGCTGCCCGAGGACCTGGTGCCCGACGGCAGCGGCAACCCGCTCGCCAGATCCGCAGCGTTCTACGAGTGCGCCTGTCCGCGATGCGGAAAGCGCGCGCGGCGCGAAACCGACACCATGGACACCTTCGTGGACTCCTCGTGGTATTTCATGCGCTACGCGTGCCCCGATAACACGCGCGCCATGGTCGATGAGCGCGTCGAGTACTGGCTGCCAGTGGATCAGTACATCGGCGGTATCGAGCATGCGATCCTGCACCTGCTGTACGCGCGCTTCTGGACCAAGGTGATGCGTGACTTCGGCATGCTCCGCTTCGGTGAGCCCTTCACCAACCTCCTCACCCAGGGCATGGTGCTCAACCACATTTATTCGTACCAGCCCCCCGGCGCACGCAAGCGCTATTTCAACCCGGCAGATGTCGACACGCACCGCACCGCTGACGGCCGTGAGGTGCACGAGGTGGTCACCGCGGACTCAGGCACGCTGCAGCTCGAGCACGAGGGCCTGGGCAAGATGTCCAAGTCCGAGGGCAACGGCGTCGACCCGGAGGGCCTCATCGAGCGCTTCGGCGCCGATACCGCCCGGCTCTTTACCATGTATGCCTCCCCACCGGATCAGACCCTGGAATGGTCCGACGAGGGCGTGCAGGGCGCCTCGCGCTTCATAAGGCGCCTGTGGAACTCCGTATACGAACACGTCGCGGCCGGGGCCGCTGCGGCACTCGAGGCGGCCACGCTCACGGGGCCGCAGCGCGAGCTGCGGCGCGCCGCGCACCAGGCGCTCGCCAAGGCCACCGACGACATCGGGCGCCGGCGCAACTTCAACACTGCCATCGCCGCCGTCATGGAACTGCGGAACTCAATCAGCGCCTTCAGCGATATGAGTCCGCAGGGGCGCGCGGTGCGCCACGAGGCACTGCGGATCGCAGTGCTGGTGCTCGCACCCATCACCCCGCACGTGTGCCACGCCCTGTGGGAGGCGCTCGGATCCACGAGCGCCCTCGTCGATGAGCGCTGGCCGCAGCCGGATGCGGCGGCGCTCGCGCAGGACACTCACGACCTCGTCGTGCAGGTGAACGGCAAGCTGCGCGGGCACATCACCGTGCCGGTGCACGCGGACGAAGCCGCGGTGCGCGCCGCGGCGCTCGCCGACGAGCGCGTCAGGAAGTTCCTGGCGGACAAGCCGGTACGGCGGGTCGTCGTGGTGCCCGGCAAGCTCGTGAACGTGGTCGTGTGATGCGCATCCTGCCGCGGCACCTGCGCCTCGCCGGCTTCGCGGCCGCGGTGCTGCTCTGCGCCTGCGGGTTCCAGCTGCAGGGGCGCACGCCGCTCCCCGCCACCGTCAAGAGCCCGTACCTGGAGGCGCCGGACCGGCAGACCGATTTCATCCAGAGCCTGCGCCACGCACTGTTGTCCAACGGCGCGCACCTGGCGCAGGAGAAGGGCACGGCTTCCGCCGTGGTGAGCATCCTCAGGGACAGCGTCACGCGGCGCGTGCTGTCGGTGTCGGCGACCAATCAGCCCAACCAGTACGAAGTGACCTACACGGTCGCCTTCTCGGTCACCGCCGCCGGCAAGGAGCTGCTGCCGCCGCAGGAAGTCTCCGCCACGCGCACTTACAGCTTCGACGAGCGGCGCTTGCTCGCCAAGGGTCACGAGGAGGACATCCTGCGCCAGGACATGGCACGCGATCTTGCCGAGCTGGTGATGCGGCGGCTGTCGAGACTGTAAGCGCAGCGCACGCATGTCCAGCGCCTGCACCGCACCGGCCGCAATGACTGCGACCCCGGCAACCTCCGTGCTGCTACTGAATGCCGCTGATCGCGCGGCGCTCGGCATGTTGCTCCAGCGTTACGGCCTGCAACTCACTCTGGTCGTCCCCGGGGAGGTGATACCCGGCTCGTACTGGGGCGATGCCGAGGCGGGCCTGCAAGGCGAGCGCCTCTACGCACGTCACGACACGCCCGTGCATTCCATCCTGCACGAGGCGAGTCACTACATCTGCATGACGGCCGAGCGGCGCGCCGGGCTCGACCGCGACGCAGGCGGCAACGATCTGGAAGAGTCCGCGGTATGTTATCTGCAGGTGCTGCTCGCGCAGGAGCTGTCGGGCATGGGGCGCGAGCGGGCGTTCGCCGACATGGACGCCTGGGGTTACAGCTTCCGGCTCGGCAACACGCGTGCGTGGTTCGAGCAGGATGCGGCGGATGCGCGCGAGTGGCTTGGCCAGCACGGTGTCATTGACCTCGCGGGACGCGTCACGGGAACCGCGCGCGCCTGACATGTACCAGCGCGCCCCCACGAGGCCTTAGAAGGTCTTCGTCACGCCGGCGAACAATCCGCGCCGCGGGCCGTACTGCGGCGCCCCGACGCCCACTCCCGTGCCGTTGCGGATCTGGTATTTCTGGTCGAAGACGTTGATCACATCGAAGCGCAGCGTGAGGCCGGAAATGCCTTCGTCGTCGAAGGCGTGACTTACACCGAGATTGACCTGACGGTAGTAGGGCAGGTGGGCGCCGTTCGGGATGGTGGTGCCATCCGCAACGACGAGGCTCGCGCGCAGACCCGATCCGACGAGGATGTCCCCGCTGACTCGCGTGCCGTGCCACTGGTAGGCGGCGCCGCCGGACATCGTCACCTGCTGCTCGTGGTCGAGATGGATGTAGTGGTCAGCGACGTAGGCCAGCTGGCTGGGGCTGAAATTGAACTGACTGGATTCGAAGTGCTTCCCAATCGCTCGCTGCAGGGCCACGTTGCCGTACGCCTGGAAGTGGCCGCTCGTGTAGCTGCCGGTGAATTCCACGCCGTACACCTGGCCGTGTTGGTAGTTGAATGGCGTCAGGATGATCGGCGCACCGAACTGACCCTCGTCGATCAGGTGGATCGCCTGCTTGTAGTAGGTGTCGATGCCGACGGTGACTGCCTTGGACAGCGTCTGCTGGATGCCGGCGTCGTAGTAGTTCGAGCGCTCGGCTCTCACCGGGTCGTCGACCGTGATCGCCGGCTGCGCCGAGGTGTTGGCGAACCTCGCGACGGTGGTGCTGCCCACGAGCTCGAACGGCGGCGGCGAGAAGAAGCGCGAGTAGCCTGCGTGCACGGTGGTGTTTTGCGCCGCCTGCCACACGAAGTTCACGCGCGGGCTGAGCTGGCTGCCGCTGGAGAACGCAGTGTAGTGATCGAAGCGCAGACCGTAGTTCATGACAAGCGTCGCGGCGAGGTGCCACTCATCCTGCACATAGGCGCTCTCGATCCATTGGGTATTCGTAGTGTCGTCGATGATGGTTGCAGGCATGTCGCTGGGGAGACCATTGGCATCCGCTGCGCACGCGGGCGGCGCCGTCAGCGGTTGCTGCAAGCCGAGCGAGCAGATCACCTGCGAGGTCGTGTTGCTGGTGAGGCGGTCGGTCTGCGCGTATACCCCGGCGCGCAGCGTGTGCGCGTCATTGAGCGTGTAGGCGCCATCGCTCTGGAGGCCGTAGGCGACGTCGCGCTTGTAGGCCTGCTGCGAGAGCCCGTTGAAGAGCAGGTCGCCGAAATTGGGATCCGGGGAGAAGCTGAGGCTCGAGTAGCGCGCGATCAGCGAGGTCTGCACGCTCAGGGGGCCCTGCGAGTGCTGCCCGCTCAGTGCGGCGAAGTGCGTGACCTCGCGCTGATTCTCATCCAGGTTGTTGCTGAGGAAATCCGTCTGGCCGTTGACCGGGAGTCCGGGGCCAATGGCGGCAGCGTGCACGCCATTGAGGTTCGGAATCTGGAAGCGGTCGACCGAGGTGCCGGTGATCAGCGACACACGGTTGCTGTCGTCGATGATGTGCTCGAAATAGCCGAAAGCGTGGTATTGCTTGGTGGTGTCATGCAGCGGGGTGGAGCGACCGTCCGGGGACTCGATTCCCAGGTCGTTGCGGATAAAGTCGCCGGTGACGAAGTACGTGTTGGAACCCGAGGTGCCCCCGTAGTTGACGCTTGGCTCGACGGAGCCATGACTGCCGCCGTACAGTGACACCTCGCCGCCGGGCTGCAGCGCACCTGCCTTGGTGGTGAGGTCGATGACGCCGGCGCTGCGCAGTCCATACTCCGCCGGCAGACTTCCGGTAATGAGCT
>CATPBM010000147.1 GCA_955652625.1 uncultured Steroidobacteraceae bacterium | reverse complement strand
GCTCCGCACTGCTGGCGCGCGTGTGGCCGCCGGGCGCGGTGACGGAGCTGCTGGCGCGGGCGGGTGAGATCTCGACCCGCCCTCAGGGGCTGGCCGCGGAGTTCGGGCTGGCCGCGGGCGGCTATCGGCTCTCGGAGGTGCAGGCGCAGGCAATCCTCGACATGCGCCTGCACCGTCTCACCGGGCTCGAGCAGGACAAGATCATCGCCGAGTACCGGGAACTCCTCGAGAGCATCCGCGACCTCTCGGATGTGCTCGCCCGTCCCGAGCGCCTCACCCAGGTGGTGCGCGCCGAGCTCATCGAAATGCGCGACACGTACGGCGATGCGCGCCGCACCGAGATCAACCGCGATCACCTGGATCTCACCACCGAGGACCTGATCGAGCCCCAGGACGTGGTGGTCACGCTCTCGCACGCGGGGTATGCGAAGTCCCAACCCCTGACCGAGTACCAGACCCAGCGTCGCGGCGGGCGCGGCAAGACGGCGACCGCGGTAAAGGACGAGGATTTCGTCGAGAAGCTGTTCGTCGCGCACACGCACGACACCGTGCTGTGCTTCTCCAACCGCGGCAAGGTCTACTGGCTGAAGGTCTACGAGCTGCCACAGGCCGGGCGCGGCGCGCGCGGCAAGCCGATGGTGAACCTGCTGCCTCTTGGGGAGGGCGAGAAGATCAACGCGCTGCTGCCGGTGAAACAGTACGACGAGCAGCACTTCGTGTTCATGGCGACGCGTGCCGGGACGGTGAAGAAGACCCCGCTCGCCTCGTTCTCGCGGCCGCGCTCCACTGGCATCATCGCAGTCGATCTTGCGGACAACGATCAGCTGGTCGGCGTCGCGATCACCGACGGCGAGCGCGAGATCATGCTGGTGTCCAGCGGCGGCAAGGCCATCCGCTTTCACGAGAACGAGGTGCGCCACATGGGACGCGAGGCCACCGGCGTGCGCGGCATACGCTTAGGTCCCGACCAGGAGCTGATCGCACTCATCGTGGTGGGCGAGGGTGCGGTGCTCAGCGCCTCCGCGGCCGGCTACGGCAAGTTGACGCCGCTGTCGGACTTCCCTTCCCACGGGCGTGGTGGCCAGGGTGTGATCGCGCTGCAGACCTCCGACCGCAATGGCTTCACGGTGGCGGCCCTGCAGGTGATGCCTGGACAGGAGATCATGCTCATCAGCTCCACCGGCACGCTCGTGCGCACCACGGTGGATGAGATTTCGGTTCAGGGCCGCAACACCCAGGGAGTGCGGCTCATCCGCCTGGGCGAAGGCGAGCGGCTGGTCGGCATCGAGCGCATCTTGAGTCTGGACGCGGGCGATGAGGGCGCGGTGACCGAGCCCGGACCCGCGGCCGATGCCGCGCCGCCGGCCGCAGACACCTAGAGCCAACCCGAAAGGGATCGCGTGCGCGTATTCAACTTCGCCGCCGGGCCGGCGACGCTCCCCGAGGAGGTCCTCGAACAGGTCCGTGCAGAGCTCACGGACTGGCAGGGCTCGGGCATGTCCGTCATGGAGGTGAGCCACCGCAGCAAGGCTTTCATGGCGGCGGCGCAGGAGGCGGAAGCCTCGCTGCGCGAGTTGCTCGGCGTAGCGGCGAACTACAAGGTGCTGTTCCTGCAGGGTGGGGCGACCGGACAGTTTTCCGCGATCCCCATGAACCTCGCGCGCGCGGATTCGACCGTCGACTACCTGAACACTGGCACCTGGTCGAAGAAGGCGCTCGCGGAGGCGCAGCGCTTCACCTCACGGGTGAATGTCGCGGCCGATGAGGCGGCCTCGAAGTACACGACCGTGCCGGACCCGCAGGCGCTGCGCCTGAGCAGCGGCGCCGCCTACGTGCACTACACGCCGAACGAGACCATCGGCGGGGTCGAGTTCCCGTACGTACCCGACACTGGCGCTGTTCCGCTGGTGGCGGACATGTCCTCGACCATCCTGTCGCGCCCGATCGATGTGGCGCGCTTCGGGCTTATCTATGCCGGGGCGCAGAAGAACATCGGTCCCGCGGGTCTCGTGGTAGTCATCGTGCGCGAGGATCTGATCGGCAAGGCCCGCCCCGGGACACCGGCGGTGTGGGACTACAAGTCCATGGCCGACGAGGGCTCTATGCTCAACACACCGGCCACCTTCGGGTGGTACTTCGCCGGCCTCGTATTCCGCTGGCTGCAACGCCGGGGCGGGCTCACCGCGGCCGCTGCGCGCAACCGCGCCAAGGCGCAGCTGCTGTATGGCGCCATAGACGCTTCCACGTTCTATTCGAACCCGGTCGCAGCCGGCTGCCGCTCGTGGATGAACGTGCCCTTCACGCTCGCCGACCCGCAGCTGGATCGCAGCTTCCTTGACGGGGCGCGTGCCGCGGGCCTTGTGAACCTCGAGGGCCACCGCTCGGTCGGGGGCATGCGCGCGAGCCTCTACAACGCCATGCCGCTGACGGGAGTCGAGGCGCTGGTTGCATTCATGAAGGAATTCGAGCGCCGCCACGGCTGAGATCGCATGCCCTACCGCATCCTCACGCTCAACAACATCAGCAGCCGCGGCCTGGCCCGCCTGCCGCGCGAGCGCTACGAAGTCGGCTCCGATTTTGTGGACCCGGACGCCATCCTGGTGCGCTCCGCCGACATGCATTCCACCCCCATCGCCTCGAGTGTGCGGGCCGTCGGCCGCGCCGGCGCCGGGGTGAACAACATCCCGGTCGCGCCCCTGAGTGCGCGCGGCATCCCGGTGTTCAACACCCCGGGCGCCAACGCCAATGCCGTGAAGGAGCTGGTGCTCGCGGGCCTGCTGCTGGCGGCGCGCAACCTCGGACCCGCGTGGCTGTTCGCGCGCAGCCTTGACGGTGATGATGCCGCCATCGACGACGCGGTGGAGCAGGGCAAGAAGAAGTTCGTCGGTTTTGAGCTGCCCGGGCGTACGCTTGGGGTCGTGGGGCTCGGCGCGGTGGGGGTGGAAGTGGCGAACTCCGCCCTCGCTCTGGGCATGAAGGTGCTGGGATACGATCCGCAGCTGACGGTGCGGCGTGCCTGGCAGCTATCCTCCAGCGTCGAGCAGGCGCTGTCGCTGGAGGACCTGTTCGCGCGCTCGGATGCGATCACCGTGCACGTGCCGCTGAATGATCAGACCAGCAAGCTGGTGAACGCGGCGCGGCTCGCGCTCATGAAGAACGACGCCACCATACTCAATTTCGCGCGCGCCGCCATCGTCGACGAGACGGCAGTGGTTGCAGCGCTCGATGGCGGGCGGCTGCACGCCTACGTGTGCGATTTCCCTACGCGCGCGCTCAAGGATCATCCGCAGGTCGTGACGCTGCCGCACCTGGCGCCTCCACCGGCGAGGCGGAGGAGAATTGCGCCATCATGGTCGCGGAGCAGGTGCGCGACTTCCTCGAGAACGGCAACATCAAAAACAGCGTCAACTACCCGGAAGCGTTGCTGCCGCGGGTGCCCGGCACCACGCGTCTCGCCATCGCCAACAGCAACGTGCCGAACATGGTGGGGCAGATCTCCACCTGTCTCGCCGCGCACCGCATCAACATCGCCGACCTTCTGAACAAGTCCCGCGGCGAGTACGCCTACACGCTCATCGACGCCGACGGGGCGCTGAGCCCTGAGCTGCTGACGAAGATCCGCGCCATCGAGGGAGTGCTCTCGGCACGCATCATCTGAGGCGGCCGAGCCTAAATACACCCATGGCCCGCAAGAAGCACAAGTCCCGCGCAGCCCCTGCCCCCCGGGCGGACGTCGATGAGGTGCGCGGCCGCATCGACGCGGTGGATGAGAAGATTCACGGGCTGATCAACGAGCGCGCGCGCCTCGCGCAGCTCGTTGGCATTTCCAAGGCGCAGGACGGGCACACGGTGGACTTCTACCGCCCCGAGCGCGAGGCGCAGGTGCTGCGCGCCGCGCGCGCGCGTAATGCCGGCCCCTTGCGCGATGCGGAAGTGCTGCGGCTGTTCCGCGAGATCATGTCCGCGTGCCTTGCACAGCAGGAGCCCCTCAAGGTCGCGTTCCTCGGTCCCGAGGGCACTTTCACCCAGACCGCGGTGCTCAATCACTTCGGCCATTCGGTGCGCGCGCTGCCGCTCGCCTCCATCGATGAGGTGTTTCACGAGGTGGAGGCCGCGAGCGCGGATTTCGGCGTGGTGCCGATCGAGAACTCCACCGAAGGCACGGTCAATCACACCCTCGACCGCTTCCTCACCTCGCCGCTCAAGATCTGTGGCGAGGTGGAGCTGCGGGTGCGCCATCACCTCATGGGCACCATGAGCACGCTGGCGAACATCGTGCGCGTCTGCTCCCATCCGCAATCCCTTGCCCAGTGCCGCCAATGGCTCGAGGAGCATCTGCCGGGGATCGAGCAGGTGCCCGTGTCGAGTAACGCCGAAGGCGCGCGGCGCGCGCGCGACGAGCAGGGCAGTGCGGCGATCGCCGGGGAGACTGCGGCGGAGGTTTACGGGCTCAAGGTGCTGGCCGCGGAGATCGAGGACCGCGCGGACAACACCACGCGCTTTCTGGTGCTGGGGCGCAAGCTGTTCGCGCCGAGCGGGGAGGATCGCACGACGCTGCTGGTCTCGGTCGGCCACACCGACGCGCCCGGCGCGCTGTATCGGCTGCTCGAGCCGCTCGCGCGCCATCGCGTGAGCCTCACGCGTATCGAGTCACGGCCGTCGCGGCGGCGCAAATGGGACTATGTGTTCTTCATGGATCTGGAAGGCCATGCGGATGAGCCGCACGTCGCCCGGGCGCTGGCCGCGCTGAAAAAGCGCGCCTCGCTGTTTCGCGTGCTGGGCTCCTACCCGCGGGCGGTGCAGTGAGCGCGCAGCGCGGCGCCCGCTATCGCGTCGCACCAGGCGGGCACATCACCGGTACCCTCACGGTGCCGGGCGACAAGTCGATCTCGCATCGCGCGCTCATGCTGGGAGCGCTTGCGGAAGGGGACACCCGCATCCACGGCTTCCTCGAGGGCGAGGACTGCCTCGCCACGGCACGCGCGCTGCAGGGGCTCGGCGTACACATCGAGCGCCCCGGGGCCACGCAGGTGTTGGTGCACGGCGTGGGCGCGCAGGGGCTGTCGGCGTCTGCGGCGCCGCTCGACATGGGCAACGCCGGCACGGCCATGCGCCTGATGATGGGGCTGCTCGCGCCGCAGAAGTTCGACTCGACGCTGGTGGGAGATGAATCGCTCATGCGCCGGCCGATGGAGCGGGTGGCGGTGCCGCTGCAGATGATGGGCGCGCGCATCCAGACCCAGCAGGGCCGGCCGCCGGTGCAGATCCGCGGCACCCCGCACCTGCGCGCCATCGACTACAGCCTGCCGGTGGCGAGCGCACAGGTGAAGTCCGCAGTACTGCTGGCGGGGCTGGCCGCCTCGGGACAGACGCGCCTCACCGAGCCTGCTCCATCGCGGGACCACACCGAACGCATGCTCGGCGCCTTCGGCGTGGAGCTGACACGCGCAGGAAGCACGATCGCCATCGAAGGCGGCCAGCGGCTGCGGGCCACCGCGGTGCAGGTGCCGGCAGATTTTTCCTCGGCGGCATTTTTTCTGGTGGCGGGGTGCCTCGCGGCCGAGGAGG
>CATPBM010000146.1 GCA_955652625.1 uncultured Steroidobacteraceae bacterium | reverse complement strand
CGTCGAGGTTGGTGTGCGCCCGCTCGGGGAGGAAGACGGATATCGGCGGCGCCGTCGATGTTCCACGTGGAACCTCGGTTCACCGACAAGTGAGTTAGTTCTACCGGCGCGCTCACGCAACGCAACGCTGGACTTAAGATTGAGCAAGGCAGGCCAGCGCGCGGGGATTCGAAGCTTGGCTCGACTGGGCGAGGTCATGGCGGACTCCCGGCGCCTGTTGGTCAGCCGGCTCAGGCCGTACTGGCAACAGGCCGCCAGCGCCCTCCCGCTCGACTCGCACTACCTGGGCGCGGGTGGAGCCAATCATCGGGGCGCATCGGCAATTCTCAGCTGCGCGCGCGCGGGCACGGTGCGATGAGTCTTCTCGACATCACGGTCACTGACCTGCGTTGCATCGAGCACGCGCAGCTGAACGTCGCGCCGGGGCTGACCTTGCTGTGGGGCGACAATGGTTCAGGGAAGACCTCGCTTCTTGAGGCCATATTTCTCCTTGGACGCGGGCGATCGTTCCGCACACGAAACACTGAGCGCCTAATACAGAGAGGAAAGAATCACCTGCAGGTCATTGGACGCGTCGCGGATCCAGGAGGTCGCGAGAGTGCAGTGGGCTTCGAGGCATCCCGAACCGCAACCATCGCGCGGATCGCGGGTCGGTCCGCCCAGTCCCTGGCTGAGCTCTCACAGGTCTTCCCAGTCCAAGTAATCGAGCCTGGGGTGCATCGCCTGGTGGAGGAAGCGGGATACCGGCGGCGCCGCTGGATGGACTGGGCGGTGTTCCACGTGGAACCTCAGTTCATCGACACCTGGGTTCGCTACACCCGGGCGCTCAAGCAGCGCAACGCTGCGCTCAAGATCGAGGAAGGAGAGGCCAGCGCCTGGGATCCGGAGCTGGCGCGACTGGGCGAAGTCATCGCGGAATCCCGGCGCCTGTTCGTCAGCCGGCTCGAGCCGTACTGGCAGGAGGCCGTCACCGCCCTCAGCGGCCTGGCGGTCGACTTGCACTACTTGCGCGGATGGGGCCAGGACCAAACCCTGGCCGAGGCGCTGGCGAGCTCCCGGTCCCGCGACGACGCACGGCATATGACCCACGCCGGCCCGCATCGCGCCGACATCGCTATCCAGCTGCACGGCCGACCCGCCCGGGAAGTCCTCTCGCGCGGCCAGCAAAAACTGGTCGCCGTGGCCATGACTCTGGCGCAGCTGCGCCTGCTGCAGGACCTGACCCAGACCACCCCGACACTGCTGCTCGATGATCCGGCGGCGGAGCTGGATGGCGAGCGTTTGCAGCGATTCATCGGGGAAGTTTTGAAGTTGAGATGTCAGCTCGTTGTGACGTCGTTGCAGGCCGAATCGCGACTTTTCGGGACACCGGAGCGCACGTTCCGCGTGGTACAGGGGAGGGTGCACCCGGTATAATGTCGCGTCACAAAACCGAGTGTCTTCATGGCCGCAGACGACGTCTACGATTCCAGTAAAATCAAAGTCTTAAAGGGTCTTGATGCGGTGCGGAAACGCCCCGGAATGTACATCGGGGACACCGATGACGGCACGGGCCTTCACCACATGGTTTTCGAGGTCGTCGACAACTCAATCGACGAGTCCCTGGCCGGCCACTGCGATCGTATTGTCGTCACGATTCATGCTGATGAATCGGTGACCGTGTCCGACAACGGCCGCGGCATCCCTGTGGATATCCACCCCGAGGAGGGGCGCTCCGCGGCCGAAGTCATCATGACCGTGCTGCACTCGGGCGGTAAGTTCGATGACACCTCCTACAAGGTCTCAGGGGGGCTGCACGGCGTGGGCGTCTCGGTCGTCAATGCGCTCTCGGCCTACCTGCTGCTCACGGTGGCCCGCGACGGGCGCCTGCATCGGCAGGAATTTCACCTGGGCGAGCCGGCCGCCCCGCTCGCGGTGGTGGGCGAAACGCACGATCGCGGCACGACCATCCGCTTCAGGCCGAGCTCGCAGATCTTCACCAACATCCAGTTCAACTACGACATTCTCGCCAAGCGCCTGCGCGAGCTGTCGTTCCTGAATTCCGGCGTGCGCATCGAGTTGATCGACGAGCGCGAAAACAAATCCGACGTGTTTGCCCACGCGGGTGGCCTGCAGGCGTTCGTGAAGTACCTCAACCGCACGCGCACACCGATCCACGAGTCGGTGTTCTGGTTTCGCACGCAGGATGGCGTGGTGTCGGTCGAAGTCGCACTGCAGTGGAACGACTCCTATCAGGAGAGCATGTACTCCTACACCAACAACATTCCGCAGAAGGACGGCGGCACCCATCTGGCGGGCTTTCGCAGCGCACTGACACGCACCCTGAACGACTACGTTGAGAAGGAGCTATCCGGCAAGAAGGACAGGATCCCGATGACGGGCGACGACGCGCGCGAGGGGCTGACCGCGATTTTGTCGGTGAAAATGCCGGACCCGAAATTCTCCTCGCAGACCAAGGACAAGTTGGTTTCCTCGGAAGTGAAGGGCGTGGTGGAAAACGCGGTCGGCACCAAACTGCAGGAATTTCTGCTGGAGCATCCGCAGGAGGCGCGCCTGATCGTCGCCAAGATGGTCGAGGCCGCACGCGCGCGCGAAGCGGCGCGCAAGGCGCGCGAGATGACACGGCGCAAGGGCGCGCTGGATATTGCGGGTCTGCCCGGCAAACTTGCCGACTGTCAGGAAAAAGATCCCGCGCTCTCGGAGATCTTCATCGTCGAGGGCGATTCCGCCGGCGGCTCCGCCAAGCAGGGGCGCGACCGGCGCACCCAGGCGATCCTGCCGCTCAAGGGCAAGATTCTCAATGTTGAAAGGGCGCGCTTCGACAAGATGCTGTCGTCCGTCGAAGTCGGCACGCTGATTACCGCGTTAGGTTGTGGGATCGGCAAGGACGATTTCGACATCGCCAAACTGCGCTATCACCGCGTGTGCTTAATGACAGATGCTGACGTTGACGGAAGTCATATCCGCACATTGTTGCTGACCTTTTTTTACCGGCAGATGCCCGAACTCATCGAGCGCGGCCACATCTACATCGCGCAGCCGCCGTTGTACAAGATCAAGCGCGGCAAGCAGGAGTCGTACGTCAAGGACGACAACGAGCTCAATCAACTGCTGCTCAACGCCGCCCTGGAGGGCGCTGGCCTGCACGTGAATGCCCAGGCACCCCCGATGTCAGGTTCGGGGCTGGAACTGCTGGCGCGCAAATACATGGAGGTGCAGGCCATCATCAAGCGTTGGTCGCGACGTTATGACGATCGGCTGCTCGAGCAGCTGATCTACATGCCCGAGGTGACGCCGGCTAACTTCGATCGCGCCGACTGGCTGCGCGGTTGGGCCCAGGACCTCAATCAGCGCCTCAACGCCCTGGCGGACGGCACTCGTACGTTTCGCGTAGAAGTGCGCTCGGCGAGCGACGGGCACGCGACCCGGGTCACCGTGCACAAGACCGAGCACGGCACGCCGAGCAACAAGTACCTGCCGCGGGAGTTCTTCGAGTCGGCCGAATACCAGCGCATCGCGGATCTCGCGCGCACGCTGGGGGGGCTCATTGGCGAGGGTGCCCACGTCAACCGCGGCAGCGAGCGTCACGACGTCGGCTCTTTCAAGGAGGCGATGAAGTGGCTCTTCGAGCAGGCGAAAAAAGGTCAGACCATCCAGCGCTACAAAGGCCTCGGCGAGATGAATCCGGAACAGCTGTGGGAGACGACCATCAACCCGGCGACCCGGCGTTTGCTGCAAGTGAAGATCGAGGATGCCGTAGCGGCGGATGACATCTTCACGACCCTGATGGGCGACCAGGTCGAGCCGCGGCGCGAGTTCATCGAGAAGAACGCTCTCTCGGTCACGAATCTCGACATCTGAGGCGCATTCCAGAGCGCCCCAACTCCCTATTGACTCGCATCAGAAACAATCTGGCAGAGAAATTGAATATTTGGCCCGAAAAAGACCATTAATCAGGGCCCTTGCCCTGATTTATTCCCCCACCGGCTGAAGGCTGCGCACGGTCGCCTCGACCCACGCCTGGATCTTCTCGTTGACCTCACGCACCTCGCGGCCAGCG
>CATPBM010000145.1 GCA_955652625.1 uncultured Steroidobacteraceae bacterium | reverse complement strand
GCCACCATGGCGTTGACGATCGCTTCCTCCGTGGCCTGCACGGTCGCGGCGAACAACGCGTCCATGGAGTCGTTCGGCACCATCTTAAGATCGACCACGTGGTCGACCTTGCTCGCACCCGCATTGGCCGTCGAGAACGCGATAAAGATGTCGCCCGACCCGTTGCCGGCGATGCTGCCGTTGCGTCCGATGCCGAGCGACACGCGCCGCGCGATGCGCTTGAGCTGGTGAGGCAACAGCGGCGCGTTGGTGGCGACGACGACGATGATCGAGCCGCGCTCCGCAAGATCGGACGGCACGAAGGCATAAGGGTCCTCGCTCTCGATCTCCCGGCCGACCGGAATGCCGGCAATGCGCAGATTCTGCCGCGTGCCGTAATTGCACTGCACCAGCACCCCGAGCAGGTAGCCACCGTCCTTGTCGGTGAGCCGGCGCGAGGAAGTGCCGATGCCTCCCTTGAAGCCGTTGCAGATCATGCCGGTGCCGCCGCCGACGGCGCCCTCCTCGACGGGTCCGGAGTGCGCGCTGTCGAGCGCGTGTAAGGCGTGCTCGGGCTTGACATGAAAACCGTTGATGTCGTTAAGCCACCCGTCCCAGGTCTCGGCCACCACCGGCAGCGACCACCACGAGCCGGTGGCGTCCGGCGCCCCGTGCGCCACGCGCCAGGCGACGACGGCGTCGCGCACCACGCCGACACTGTGGGTATTCGTGATCATGACCGGTCCTTCGAGAAACCCTGACTCCTCGACCCAGGTCGTGCCGGTCATCTCGCCATTGCCGTTCTGCGCGTACCAGCCGGCGAAGGAAAACTGCTGCAGGGACGCGGGCCCACGCGGCAGCACGGCCGTGACGCCGGTGCGGATCGGCCCCTTGCCGACCACGAGCTTGCCCTCGGCCTCGATCAGCGTTGTATGGCCGACCAGCACGCCTTCCACATCCGTGATCGCGTTCAGCGGGCCGGGCGTGCCGTCGAAAGGCACGCCCAGGTCGCGCGCGCGGGCATGCGCATTGGGCGCATCGCCGTTGCCGGCGGCGCTGGCGCTGAACGCCAGTACTGCAAGCAGCATGAGTGATACGAGGGCAATGATTGGACGCGGCATCACGTTGTCTCCGGGGTAACTCACGGGCCCACCAGGCAAGCCGTCGGGCTCACACAACCTTCAGAAGGATAAGCTTAGCAATGAATCTGGTGTAGGTTGCCTGATGTTAGGGAACGAATGAAAGGCGCACGTGACGCAGTCACCGCCAAAAACCACCAGGGGTGCCGACGGTCTCATCAACGCGATCTGGCCAGGTCAACCCTGGCCGCGCGGCGCGACGTGGGACGGAGAGGGCGTGAACTTTTCGCTGTTTTCCGAAAACAGCGAAAAGCTCGAGCTGTGTATATTCGATCCGACCGGCCGGCACGAAGTCCAGCGCATCAACGTTCGCGAACGCACGGACGGGTGCTGGCACGTCTATCTGCCTGAAGCGCGACCAGGCCTTCTGTACGGCTACCGGGTCTACGGACCTTACGACCCGGAGCGCGGGCATCGCTTCAACCCCCACAAGCTGTTGATCGAGCCCTATGCCAAGCACTTGCAGGGATCTCTCATATGGAGCGACGCGCATTTCGGCTACCGCACTGGGCACCCCAAAGCGGATCTTTCCTTCGACAGGCGCGATAGCGCCCCCGGAAGCCCCAAGTGTCGGGTCATCGATCCGGCCTTCACCTGGGGTAATGACCGGCCGCCGAGAATTCCCTGGCACGACACCGTGATCTATGAAGCGCACGTTCGCGGGCTGTCGATGCGTCACCCCGACGTGCCCACGCAGCTGCGCGGCACGTACGCAGGTCTTGCAACATCGCCCATCGTCGATCACCTGGTACGCCTCGGGATCACCGCGATCGAGCTGATGCCCGTGCACGCCTTCATCGACGACCGCCACCTGCTGGAGAGAGGCCTGCGCAACTACTGGGGCTATAACACGCTGGGTTTCTTCGCCCCTGAGCTTCGGTATTCGGCGAGCGGGCGCATCAGCGAATTCAAGACCATGGTGAAGGTGCTGCATTCGGCGGGCATCGAGGTGCTGCTGGATGTGGTGTACAACCACACCGCCGAAGGCAATCAGCTGGGGCCCACGCTCTCGTTCCGCGGCATCGACAACGCCTCTTATTACCGGCTGCAAGCGGACAATCCGCGTTACTACGTGGATTTCACTGGCACCGGCAATACCCTGAACCTGCAGCACCCGCGCGTGCTGCAGCTGCTCATGGACAGCCTGCGTTACTGGGTGCTGGAAATGCATGTCGACGGATTCCGCTTCGATCTGGCTTCCGCACTCGCCCGCGAGCTCCACGACGTGGATCGGCTTGGTTCCTTCTTCGACACCATCGGACAGGACCCGGTGCTTTCGCAGGTCAAGCTGATCGCCGAGCCCTGGGATATCGGCAGCGGCGGTTACCAGGTCGGCAACTTCCCCCCTGGCTGGAATGAATGGAACGACAAGTACCGGGATACGCTGCGCGGCTACTGGAAAGGCGATGGCGGACTAATGGCCGACGTGGCCCGGCGCCTGACCGGCTCCTCGGACCTGTATGAGGCGAGCGGTCGCAAGCCCAACGCGAGCATCAATTTCATCACGGCACACGATGGGTTCACGCTTGAAGACCTGGTGAGCTACCACGACAAGCACAACGAGGCCAACGGGGAAGAGAACCGTGACGGGCACAATGACAACCGCTCCTGGAACTGCGGCGTTGAAGGCCCCACCGATGACCCGGCCATCCTGGCGCTGCGCATGCGCCAGAAATGCAATCTCCTGGGGTCGCTGATGCTGTCGCAGGGAGTGCCCATGATCCTCGGCGGCGACGAGCTGGGTCACACCCAGAAAGGCAACAACAACGCCTACTGCCAGGACAATGAGATGTCGTGGCTTGACTGGACGCTCGATGAGCGGCGCGAGCAGTTTCTCGAGTTCGTCGGACGCCTGATCGCGCTGCGGCGGCACCATCCGGTCTTCAGCCGGCGACGCTACGTGCGGCCCGACACGGTGACGCCGGAAGGGTTGAAGGAAATCCTCTGGCTGACTCCGGAGGGTCGGGAAATGACGGAAAACGACTGGAACCAGGACTTCGCGCGTTGTCTGGGTGTGTATCTCGCCGGCGGGGCGATCGAGCGACATGGTCCCCGCGGCAAGCCCATCAAGGACACCGACTTCCTGCTCCTCATGAATGCGCATCACGAAACGATTACCTTCCGCATCGCCGAGAAACTGTCCGCCAAAGTCTGGTCGGTCACGATCGATACCACCGCCGGCGAGGGTACGTTCGAGCCACGGCAGCTGACCTCGGACAGCTACCCGTTG
>CATPBM010000144.1 GCA_955652625.1 uncultured Steroidobacteraceae bacterium | reverse complement strand
GCGCGCGGGCGTTGCGCATTCCGATCATCGAAAATCCCGCGCTGGCGCGGACGCTGCTTGCCACGACGCGGGTCGACGACGTCATCCCGCAGGTCTGCTACCTCGCAGTGGCGCGCATCGTCGCGGCCTGCCGCGCGGGTCGCCAGGTGTACTGGGTATGCCCGCTGATCGATGAGTCCGACGAGCTGCGCGCGCAGGCCGCGGAAGAGACCGCCGCGCGGCTGACCGAGGCGCTGCCGGGGGTGCGCGTGGGACTGGTCCACGGGCGCATGCCCGGCCCCGCCAAGGATCAGGCGATGCTCGCCTTCAGGGCCGGCCGGATCCAGGTGCTGGTGGCCACGACGGTCATCGAGGTCGGCGTGGACGTGCCGAACGCCACGCTCATGGTGATCGAGAACGCCGAGCGCATGGGACTTGCGCAGCTGCACCAGCTGCGCGGGCGTGTCGGGCGCGGCACCGAGGCGAGCAGCTGCGTGCTCATGTACCGCGCGCCGCTATCGGCGCTGGCACGCGAGCGGCTGAAAGTGATCCGCGATAGCGCGGATGGCTTCGACATCGCGCGCCGCGATCTGGAGCTGCGCGGGCCCGGGGAGCTGCTCGGCACGCGCCAGACCGGACTTGCGCAGCTGCGCGTCGCGGACCTCATGCGCGACGCCGATCTGCTGCCGCGGGTGCAGCAGGCCGCTGAAACGCTGCTCGAGCGCCACCCCGAGAACATCCCCGCGCTCGCCGATCGCTGGATCGGCGCGGGCGAGCGCTACGGGCGGATCGGTTAGGCTTAACATGATGGCTGCCGCTGTACCGCAACTCGCGCCGACGACGAAGCCCGCGCAGGCTCCGCTCTCGTACCGCCTGGGCCGCCGCCTCAACGAGTATGCGCGTCTCACGCGCCTCGACCGGCCGGTCGGCACCTGGCTGCTGTTGTGGCCGGCGCTGTGGGCGCTGTGGATCGCGGGCGCCGGCCGCCCGACTCCGCGCGTGCTCATCGTGTTCGTGCTGGGTGTCGTGGTGATGCGCGCCGCCGGCTGCGTGATCAACGATTTCGCCGATCGCGACATCGACCCGCACATCCGCCGCACGCGCGACCGCCCGCTCGCGGCGCGCCGGGTCTCGTGGGCGGAGGCACTGGTGCTGTTCGCGCTCCTGATCGCGGCCGCCCTGTACCTCGTGACGCGCCTCAACTCACTCACCGTCAAGCTCGCCTGCATCGGCGCGGCGCTCACGGTGTCCTATCCGTTCGTCAAGCGCTTCTTCCCCCTGCCGCAGCTGTACCTCGGACTCTCCTTCGGGGGCTGGAGCGTGCTCATGGCGTACGCGGCGCAGACCGGCCTGCTGCCGCGCGTCGCCTGGGTGCTGTACATCGCCGCGGTCATCTGGGCGGTGGTCTACGACACCATCTACGCCATGGTCGACCGCGAGGACGACCTCAAGATCGGCGTGAAATCCAGCGCCATCCTGTTCGCCGACATGGACAGATTCCTGATCGGGGTGATGCAGGCGATGATGCTGTACGCACTGGTGCTGGTGGGGCGCAGCATGCAGTTCGGGCGCTGGTACGGGGCGGGCGTGGCCACCACCCTGGTGCTGTTCCTGTGGCAGCAGTGGCTGATCCGCAAGCGCGAGCCCGCCGGCTGCCTGCGCGCCTTCCTCAACAATCAGTACGTGGGGCTCGTGGTGTTCGTCGGCATCCTGCTGCAGTACGTCTACGCTGCCTGAGCCGCGCTGTCCCCCCTCTCACCAGCTCTTCTTCAGCCCCACGTAGATGCCGTGCGGCATCACCGAAAGCACCAGCGGGCTTTCGCGTGAGTGCGCGTAGTAGCCGGCGGCAGTGCCGAGCAGGAAGCCGGCGATCACGTCCGACTGCCAGTGCGCCCGCACCTTCATGCGCGCGATGGCGTCATACACGGGCACGGCCTCCAGTGCCCACACCGCCGGGTGGTCCCGGGCATACTCCAGCACCAGCGGCGTCACCACCGCGGCCGCGGTCGTGACCTCACCGCTCGGGAAACTCTGGTTGCCGCCGCCCTTGAACCACTCGTTGGGGTTGGCGGTCTTGCTCGGGCGCTCACGCGAGAACACGCGCTTCAGAACCTCCGAGGACACCCCCCCAATCAGGGTCGAATCGACCGATTGCCAGAGCGTGTGCCCGAAGCGATCTTCGCCCCCTTCCCAGAGCGCGCCGCCAACCTCGCCCACCAGCAGCACCGCGATCAGCGCAATCTGGTTGCCGCGGGACCAGATACCGCTGTCGTCGTAAGTGAGACGGTGGTCGATCCCGAGCGGACCGCCGCCCGCGCGCGCCGCCGGCGCGGCGCACAGGCCCGCCAGCAGCAACGCGAGCACGGCACAGGCAGGCAATGCGGTGCGGCAGACACGCGTCACGGGTAAGCTCCTTCGGCCCCAAGGAAGAGCGAACGTGCTCAATGAGTGTCCATAAGAACCAATCGTTCCCTGCACGCCTGAAATTCGCGCTCGTAGGGCTGGCGCATGCCGCGCGCACCGAGCGCAGCTTCCGTGTGCAGCTCGCCGCGCTGGCCGCCGTCCTGATCATCCTGCTGCTGCTGCGCCCGGGGGCGCTGTGGTGGGCGCTGCTGCTGCTCGCGAGCACCGGGGTGCTGGCGGCGGAACTTCTCAACACCGCCATCGAGCAGCTCGCCGACGAGCTTAATCCGCAGCATAGCCCCGGAATCCGCGTGGTCAAGGATTGTGCCGCGGCGGGGGTGCTCATCGCCGTGCTCGGTGCGCTCGGAGTCGCCGTGGCGTTCGCGGTGCACCTCCTGCTGCGCAGGAACTGACCAATTGTCGACTCGTGAGGCTGCACCGCGTTGACATGAGCCGCCGCCCTCGGGCATGGTCCGCCACCAATGCGGCGCTCCCGCCGCGGCGGCGGGATGAACCCATGAGCGAGCCCCTGTCCGATCCCATCCGGCACGACTGGTCGCTCCCGGCCGTGCAGGCGCTGTTTGCGCTGCCGTTCATGGACCTGATCCTGCGCGCGCAACGCGTGCACCGCGCGCACCACGAGCCCAACACCGTGCAGATGAGCACGCTCCTGTCCATCAAGACCGGCGCCTGTCCCGAGGATTGCGCCTATTGCCCGCAGAGCGTGCGCTACGAGACGGGGCTGGCGCCCGAGGCGCTCATGGAGGTGGCGGCGGTGCGCGAATGTGCGGTGCGCGCTAAAGCTGCGGGCGCCACGCGCTTCTGCATGGGCGCGGCCTACCGATCCCCGAAGGCAAGGGACCTGCAGGTGATCGGGCACATGATCCGCGAAGTGCGCGCGCTCGGGCTCGAGAGTTGCGCCACGCTCGGCATGCTCACCCCGGGGCAGGCCAGAGAGCTCAAGGCGGCCGGCCTCGACTACTACAACCACAACCTCGACACCTCCAGCGAGTTCTACGGCGAGATCATCAGCACGCGCACCTACCAGGACCGGCTCGACACGCTGCAGGCGGTGCGGGCGGCGGGGCTGAAGGTGTGCTGCGGCGGCATCCTCGGCATGGGCGAAACGCAGATCGACCGCGCGCAGTTGCTGCGCACGCTGGCGAATCTGCCGCAGCATCCGGAAAGCGTGCCCATCAACCAGCTGGTGCGGGTGCGCGGCACACCGCTCGCGGACGCCCCCAACGTCGATCCCTTCGATTTCGTGCGCACCATCGCGGTCGCGCGCCTGCTGATGCCGCGCGCCCACGTGCGCCTGTCCGCCGGGCGCGAGGCCATGAGCGATGAGCTGCAGGCCCTGTGCTTCCTCGCCGGCGCCAACTCCATTTTCTACGGCGAGAAGCTCCTCACCACCGGCAACCCGGATGTCGCGCGCGACCGGCAGCTCCTCGCGCGCCTGGGACTGACGGCGGAGGGCCATGAAGCGCGACGCGCGGGCGCTTGAGGCGGCGCTCGCGCGGCTCGATGCCGCGCAGCTGCGGCGCGCACGCACCACGACGCGGGCCCGCGGCACGGGTGAGGGGCGCATGCTCGCGACCGAGGACGGCCGCGAGCTCCTCGACTTCAGCAGCAACGATTATCTTGGGCTCGCGCGCCACCCCGCGCTCGCCGCGGCGATGAGCGCCTGCGCCGCGCGCACCGGCGCGGGTAGCGGGGCTGCGCACCTGGTCACCGGCCACGGCGCCGAGCACGCGCGCCTCGAGGAGGAGCTCGCAGCCTTCACCACGCGCGAG
>CATPBM010000143.1 GCA_955652625.1 uncultured Steroidobacteraceae bacterium | reverse complement strand
GCGGCGCTCGAACCCCTGGATGTCGAACGGCGCATCCAGGCGACGCAGCGCGTTTCCCTGGGCATAGTAGGCAAAGGCCTCGGGGAATCGCTGGCGCTGCTCGAACGCCTTCCCCAGCGCGAAATTCAGTTGCGCCTCATTGGAGCGCTCACGCTTGTCGCGTGCGAGCAGCTGCTGCATGGCGGCGACCTCGGCATCACTGAAGGAGTAGTTCTTGAGGTCCGCAAGACTCCACCATACCTCGGCCCGGCCCGGATCCATCTCGAGCGCCGCCTTGTAGGAGGCCTCGCTGTCGGCACGCCGACCGAGTGTCTTTTGCACGTGTCCCACGGACATGCGCAGCCGTACTTCTTCAGGCTTCAGCCGCGCGGCGTGCTCGTAGGCTTCGAGTGCCTCCTCCTGACGCATGAGCCGCGTCGCGACGCCAGCGCTCGCCACCCAGGTCTGCGGGCTCTCGGGCTCGATTTTGACGAGGTGGCGTGTAGCGACCTGTGCCTCCTCGGGCCGGCCCAGCGCCAGCAGCGCGGGCGCGAGTCCCCGATACGCCAGCGGCAGGTACGGGGATTGCTTCAGGGCATGGCGCAGCAGCCGTTCAGCATCGTGCGGCCGGTCGGCGGCGAGTGAGACCGCAGCCAGTCCGCACAGCGCCGCCGCATGGCTCGGATCCTCCTGGAGAATCTCGCGAAAGAGCTCCTCGGCCTTCCTGCGCTCGTCAGCCACGAGCGCCGCGGTCGCCTGCTCGATGCGCGCGCGCTCAGGATCCGTGAGCCGCGCACGCTCGAAGGCGATGCGCGCATCCCCGTACTGCCCAAGGTCGACAAGCACATCCCCGTAAGCGAGCCACGCGCGCTGATGGTGCGGATGCTTTTCAAGCACTTGACGCACTTCCTCGCGTGCCTGCGCGGCGCGGCCGTTGCGACGGTATGCGCGCGACAGGTCCACGCGCGCATCCGGGAACGCGGGGGCACGCTGGAGCGCGCGCTCGAGCGCATCAATGCTTTCAGGGATCCTGTCCTGATCCAGAAGTGCCACGCCGAGCAGCCACAGGCAGTTCACCTCCCCGGGAGACTGCGCCTCGAGCGCGCGCAGCATGCGTTCGGCTGTCGCGGCGCGGCCGGTGCGCAGCGCTGCGTGTGCCTGACGGCGCCTTTCATCGAATGCGGAGGGTGCGGTTGGCGTAGGCATGGTTGCGGTGTGCGGTCCTTCAGGCAGTTTGCCTTGGCAGCAGGGGCTCGGGCTACACTTCCTGCACCCGCGCCGATTCCGGCGCGCGTACATGACGGGAACGACCGTGCACGCTAAACGCCTGCTGCCGATTGCTGTTGCCCTGAGCGCCTGCCTTGTCCCGCTCGCCGCGCATGCGGGGCGCGCGCTGGAGCCTGTGGACTGGTACCGCTTCAAGGCGGTGTCGGATCTGAGGATCGCCCCCGACGGCGCCGCCGTGGCTTACCTCGTGACGAGCTACGACGCGGATGCCGACGAAAGCCGCGGCGCACTGTGGAGCGTGGATTGGTCCGGCAAGCCGGCCGCGCAGCTCACCAGCGTCGAGAGCGTGAGCGAGCCGCGCTTCAGCCCTGACGGACGGTACCTGAGCTTCCTGTCGGCGCGGCCTGAGCAGAGCACCCCGCAGCTGTGGATTTTCGATCGACGCGGCGGGGAGCCGCGTCAGGTGAGCCACGTCACAGGAGAGCTCACGAGCTACGAATGGTCGCCCGACGGCCGCCACGTCGTGCTCGTGATGCACACGCGGGAGGATCCCAAGACGCCGAAACCCCTGGTCATCGATGCGTATCACTTCAAGCAGGACCGGGAGGGTTATCTCACCGCCGGGTCGCGCTCGCACCTGTACCTGCTCGATGTCGAAAGCGGCGCCTGCGCGGCGCTCACCGCGGATGTTCAGCGCGCGGACTCGCTGCCGGCCTTCTCGCCCGATGGCCGGCAGATCGCCTACGTCGGTAATTCGGCGGCGCGCAGCGAGGCCGGCGTCGACGAGATCGATCTCATCGACGCCGCCGCCGGCGCAAAACCGAAGCGCCTGCTGTCGACGTGGTCACCCAATCGCCAGCGGCTCGGCTGGAGCCCGGACGGCACGCTCATCGCCTTTCTGCAGGGTGACGAGCTGAAATATAACTCGTACATCATGGACCGCCTCGCGGTGGCGGACGTGAAGTCGGGCCGCGTGCGCGAGCTCACCGCGAGCCTCGACCGCGCCGTCCTCTCGAGCGGGTTCGCCGCCGACGGCCGCTCGATCGAGTTCGCGGTGGAGGACGACGGCTCTCAGTACCCGGCACGGGTCGTGCTCGCCACGGGTGCGATCGAGCGCCTGGCGGGCCCCATGGTGGTGCACGAGCTTGCCGCGGCCGCGGGCCACACGGCGGTGCTGGTCTCGAGCGATACGGCGCCGGTCGAGGCATATGCGCTGGAGGACGGGCGCCTGCGCCCCTTAAGCGATCACAATCGCGCGCTGTTCGCGGAAGTC
This sequence comes from uncultured Steroidobacteraceae bacterium, assembly GCA_955652625.1. Classification (GTDB taxonomy): domain Bacteria; phylum Pseudomonadota; class Gammaproteobacteria; order Steroidobacterales; family Steroidobacteraceae; genus 13-2-20CM-66-19. The sequence continues at coordinate 374 of CATPBM010000143.1, read as the reverse complement.
TCGCTCGGCAAGGTGGAGGACATCGCCTTCAGGAGCCGGGACGGGACGCAGATACACGGACAGATCGTGAAGCCCCCGGGCTTCGTCTCCGGACATCGCTACCCGACCATCGTGTGGATCCACGGCGGCCCGAACGGCCAGGACGATCACTCGCTGCAGCTCGAGGGCTACGGGCCGCCGCTCGAGCGGCAGCTGTTCGCGACTCATGGCTACGTCGTGCTGGCGATCAACTATCGCGGCAGCACCGGGCGCGGTGCGAAATTCGCGCGCAGCATAATCGCCGATTGGGGGCACAAGGAGGTCGAGGACCTGCTGGCCGCCGCCGACTACGCGATCGCACAGGGCATCGCCGATCCGGCGCGCTTAGGTATCGG
>CATPBM010000142.1 GCA_955652625.1 uncultured Steroidobacteraceae bacterium | reverse complement strand
GGCCGGGGAGCTTACGTTCTCGAAAGTGGATGAGCGCAAGGCCGCCCGCGGCTAACTAAAGCCGGCGGCGGGCCAGGCACGGGCGCGTCCGTTATACTCAGCGCTCAACATCGCTGTCTCGCCTAACAAAATGCCGTTCTACGAATACGAATGCCAGGCCTGCAAGTACTACACGGAGGTCATGCAGAAGATCTCGGATACGCCGCTCACCAAGTGCCCGTCCTGCGGCAAGCGCCGTCTCGTCAAACTGGTCTCGGCGCCGGTGTTTCGCCTCAAGGGCGCCGGCTGGTACGAGACTGACTTTAAATCCGACAAGGAAAACAGGCGCAATCTCCTCGGCGCGGATAAAGAAGAGGCCAAGGCGGAGAGCAAGCCGGACAGCAAGGAGGCCAAGGACGAGGCCAAAACGGGCAAGGAGTCCAAGGATGCCAAGGAGTCCACGGATGCCAAGGAGTCAAAGCCCGCGGAGCCCAAGAGCGCGGAGGCGAAGCCGGCCAGTGCCGGCGCGTCTGCCAAGAGCGCACGCCGTAGCGTGAGCGTCTCCGGCAAGGCGTCACGCGCGGCGCGTAAGCCGGCGCGCTTGGGTCGCGGCCGCAGGGCGCGCCGGGGCCGGCGCTAAGCGCATGGACGGCGCCGTGAAAAAGCGCAGCCTGCGCCGTTACCTGATCGCGGGCGTGCTGGTGTGGCTGCCGATCCTCGCCACCGTGTGGATGCTGAGCGTCATGCTGCACATCCTGGATCTGGCGCTCGTGCTGGTGCCGCCCGCTTACCGTCCCGAGCGGCTGGTGGGCTTTCAGCTGCCAGGGATCGGCCTGCTGCTGGCGCTGGTCGTGCTGTTCCTGACGGGCCTTCTGGTCACGAACCTCATCGGTCGGCAGCTGATCGTCTGGGGCGAGGACCTGGTCAATCGCATCCCGATCGTGCGCACGGTGTACGGTGGGGTAAAGAGCTTCGCGGAGAGTGTGCTCTCGCAGTCCAACTCCTTCCGCAAGGTGGTGATGGTGGAGTACCCGCGCGCGGGTGCCTGGAGCATCGGCTTTCTCACCGCGGAGGATGTTCCGGAGGTGAGCCAGAAGATGGGCGAGCCGCACGCGGCCGTGTACATCTCCGCGGCCCTGAACGCCACCGCCGGCTACCTCGTCATCGTGCCGCGCCGCGAGGTCGTGGAGCTCAACATGTCGGTGGATGCGGCCATGAAAATGATCATCACCTGCGGCGTGGTGGTTCCGCCGGCGGAAGCCGTGAAAGCCCAGCTCGCTAAGCCCGCCGCCTGAAGGAAGCCCGGCCCCGCGCTAGCTCACGAGCACCCCCGTGAAGGCCATGCGTCTCATCGCCCCGGGCTCGCCGCTCACCCTGAATGAGGTGACGTTGCCCCCGCCCGCACCGCAGCAGCTGCTGATCCGGGTGCAGGCGTGTGGCGTGTGCCGCACGGACCTGCATCTGGTGGACAATGAGCTCCCCGACGTGCGCTACCCGGTCACGCCCGGACATGAGATCGTCGGGGTGGTCGAGGCCGTCGGGCCTGAGGTAACGCGCTTTCAAAGTGGCGATCGCGTCGGGGTGCCCTGGCTCGGCTACACCTGCGGGGTGTGCGAGTACTGCCGCCGCGGGCTCGAGAACCTGTGCGTGCGGGCACGTTTTACCGGGTACACGCGCGATGGCGGTTACGCGCAGCAGGTCCTGGCGGATGCGCGCTACTGCCTGGCGCTGCCGGTCAACGCCCCGGCCGCCGAACTCGCGCCGCTGCTGTGCGCCGGGCTCATCGGCTATCGGGCGTACCGCGCGGCCGGAACCGGCGAGCGTCTCGGGCTCTATGGCTTTGGCGCCGCGGCGCACCTGCTTACCCAGGTGGCGCGGCACGAGGGCCGGCGCGTGTTTGCCTTCACGCGCCCGGCAGATGATGCGGCTCAGCGCTTCGCACGCGGCCTCGGCGCGGTGTGGGCCGGGAGCTCCGCCGAGCGGCCGCCGGAATCCCTCGACGCTGCAATCGTGTTCGCGCCCGTCGGCGCGCTCATCCCGGCCGCTCTCGCCTGTGTGCGCCCCGGCGGGCGGGTGGTGTGTGCCGGCATTCACATGAGCGATTTGCCGGCTTTCCCGTACCGCCTGCTGTGGGGGGAGCGCTCGGTGTCCTCGGTCGCCAACCTCACGCGTGCGGACGGGGAGGAATTCCTGGCTCTCGCCGCACGCCTGGGCCTCAGGGCAAGCGTGCAGCGTTTCGATCTCAGGCAGGCCAATCTCGCCCTGGAGCGCCTGCGCCGCGGTGCGCTCGAGGGTGCCGCGGTGCTGGAGATGTCCCGCAATTGAGCCTCGGTTGCGGGGACCTGAGGGCGTCCGTAACATCGCGCGCCTCATGCGCTCACATTACTGCGGACAAGTTAACGAACAGCTCCTCGGCCAGGAGGTCACCGTCGCCGGCTGGGTGCATCGCCGCCGCGACCACGGCGGTGTCATTTTCGTCGATCTGCGCGATCGCGAGGGCCTGCTGCAGATCGTGTTCGACCCGGATGCCGCCACGGTTTTCAAAGACGCCGAGCGGCTGCGCAACGAGTTCGTGGTGAGGGTGAAGGGCAAGGTGCGCGCGCGGCCGCCGGGCACGGTGAACGCCCAGCTCGCCTCCGGGGGCGTGGAGCTCCTGGCTGCGGAGCTCGAGCTGCTGAACCGCTCCGAGCCGCTGCCGTTCCAGCTCGATGAGTCGGTGGGGGAGGAGGTGCGGCTGCGCTATCGCTACCTCGATCTGCGCCGCGAGGTCATGAGCCAGCGCCTGCGGCTGCGCCATCGCGTGACGCGCTCGATGCGCGCGTACCTGGACAGTAACGGCTTCATCGATCTTGAGACGCCGATGCTCACCAAGGCGACCCCGGAAGGCGCGCGCGACTACCTGGTGCCGAGCCGCACGCATCCGGGCAAGTTCTTCGCGCTGCCGCAGTCACCGCAGATCTTCAAGCAGCTGCTCATGATCGCGGGCTTCGATCGCTACTACCAGATCGTGCGCTGCTTCCGCGACGAGGACCTGCGCGCCGATCGCCAGCCGGAATTCACGCAGCTCGACATCGAGACCTCCTTCATGTCCCAGGACGACATCATGGGAATGATGGAAGCCCTGGTGCGCCACTTCTTCAAGGAGGTGCTGGGGACGGCGCTCCCGGCTCCCTTCCCGCGCTTAAGTCATGCGGAGGCCCTGCGGCGCTACGGCTCCGACAAGCCGGACCTGCGCATTGCGCTCGAGCTCGCCGACGTCGCGGATCTGGTGAGGGACTGCGACTTCAAGGTGTTCGCAGCCCCTGCGAAGGACCCCGAAGGCCGAGTGGGGGCGCTGCGCGTGCCGGGTGGCGGCGCGATGCCGCGCTCGCAAATCGATGAGTGCACCGCATTCGTCGCCCGCTATGGCGCGAAAGGGCTCGCGTACATCAAGGTAAACGAGGCAGCGCGCGGACGCGACGGTCTGCAGTCCCCGATCGTGAAGTTCCTGAGCGACGCGGCGCTTGCGGGGATCCTTGAGCGCACGCAGGCCGTCGACAACGACCTCATTTTCTTCGGCGCCGACCGCGCGAAGGTGGTCAACGATTCTCTGGGCGCATTGCGCCTGAAGATGGGCCAGGAGCTGAAGCTCGTGGAAGAGGGATGGCGGCCGCTGTGGGTAGTCGACTTTCCCATGTTCGAATGGGATGCGGATGAGAAGCGCTGGGTCGCCATGCATCATCCCTTCACCGCCCCGAAGATCGACGACCCCGCGGTTCTGCGCGCCGGCCCCGCGGCGGCGCTCGCCAGGGCCTACGACATGGTGCTGAACGGCTCGGAGATCGGTGGCGGCTCGGTGCGTATTCACCGCCAGGAGATGCAGTCCACCGTGTTCGACCTGCTCGGCCTCGACCCCGCCGAAGCGCACAACAAGTTCGGCTTCCTGCTCGATGCCCTGAAGTACGGCGCGCCGCCTCACGGGGGTATCGCTTTCGGACTCGATCGGCTCGTCATGCTCATGGCAGGCGCCGACAGCATTCGCGAGGTCATCGCCTTTCCGAAGACCCAGACGGCGGCCGATCCGCTCACCGATGCGCCCACCGAGGTGAGTGAGGCGCAGCTGCGCGAGCTGCACGTGCGGGTGCGCGTGCCGCAGCCTTGACACGCGGCGGCGCAGCGCGCGCGGCGCGCACCGGCTGAGCGCCATGACGCACGTGGTGTACGTGCACGGGCTGTGGATGCCGGGCGAGGAGTCGCTCATCCTGCGTCATCGCCTGGCGCAGCAATTCGATCTGACGCTGCACTTGTTACGTTATTCGGCGGCTCATTCGAGCATGACCGCCATCACGGCCCGCCTGGAGAGCCTGGTGCGCGCACTGCAGGCGCCGCAAGTGCACTTCGTCGGCCACAGCTTAGGGGGTCTCGTCATCCATCGCTTCCTCGAGCGCTTTCCGGATCAGCCGCCGGGGCGCGCGGTATTCCTCGGCACGCCGTGCGTGGCGAGCCGCGCCGCCGAGCGCGCGGGCCGCGTCGGCCCGGTCGCGCACCTCATGGGGCGGTCGGTCGCAGAGGAGCTGTTGCAGCGGCGCGAGCGGCGCTGGGCGCACCCGCGGCCGCTCGGGATCATCGCTGGCACGCAACCGCTCGGTGTGGGGCAACTGCTCGCGGCATTCGAGGAGGACAACGACGGCACGGTCGCGGTGAGGGAGACGCGCATGCCGGGGATGAGTGACCACATCGTGCTGCCGGTGAGTCACCTGGGAATGCTGGTGTCGGCGCGCGTGGCGCGCGAGACGGGGCTGTTCCTCACCGAGGGACGATTCTCACTTCGATAGGGGCGCATCGAGCAAACGGCGCAGGGTGTAGAGTGCCTCGAGCGCCGCCTTCGGCGACAGCTCGTCCGGGTCGATGGCCCTGAGCGCCTGGCGCAGCGCGTCCGGGCCCGGCGCGGCGAACAGCGGCAGCTCAGTTTGCGCCGCGCGCGGCTCGCGACTGGCGGCCTGCGCCCGATGGCGCTCGCGTTCGGACTCGAGCTGCTCGAGGTAACGGCGCGCCTCGCCGATCACGCCCACCGGCACGCCCGCGAGCTGCGCCACCTGCAGGCCGTAGCTGCGGTTGGCCGGACCGTCCCTGACGGCATGCAGGAACACGATGCCATCGCCGTGCTCGGTCGCATCCAGGTGCACGTTGGCGCAACCCTCAATCTCGCTGGCGAGCGTCGTGAGCTCGAAATAGTGCGTGGCGAAGAGTGTAAATGCGCGTAGGCGCACGGCGATATCGCGTGCCATGGCCCAGGCGAGCGACAGCCCGTCGAAGGTGCTGGTGCCGCGGCCGATTTCATCGAGCAGGATGAGACTCTTCGCCGTGGCGTTGTGCAGGATGTTGGCCGCTTCCGTCATTTCCACCATGAAGGTGGAGCGGCCACCCGCCAGATCGTCCGCCGCCCCGATGCGCGTGAAGATTCGATCGAGGGGTCCGAGCACCGCGCGCTCAGCGGGCACGTAGCTGCCCACGTGCGCGAGCAGCGCGATGAGCGCCGCCTGGCGCATGTAGGTCGATTTCCCGCCCATGTTCGGGCCGGTGATGATGAGCATGCGCCGCTCGGCATCGAGGCGCAGGTCATTGGGCACGAACGGTGCATCCGTGAAGCGCTCGACCACCGGGTGACGTCCGCCTTCGATGACGAGGCGCGCTTCGGTCGTGAGTTCCGGAACCGTCCACTCGAGCGCCGCGGCGCGCTCGGCGAGGGCCGCGAGCGCATCGCTCTCGGCGAGCGCGCTGGCAGTGGCCTGCAGGGAACCCAAGGTATCGATGAGTTGCGTCAGCACCTCCTCGTAGAGCTGCTTCTCGCGTGCCAGGGCCTTGTCGCGTGCGCCGAGCACCTTGTCCTCGAAGCTCTTGAGCTCCTCGGTAATGAAGCGCTCGGCGGACTTCACGGTCTGGCGGCGCACGTAGTCCTTCGGCACGCGCTCGGCGTCGCGGCGCGCAATCTCGATGAAAAATCCCTGCACCCGGTTGTAACCGAGCTTCAGTCCCGCAAGTCCGGTGCGCTCGCGCTCGCGCTTTTCCAGCTCCAGCAGGAATTCGTCGGTGTGCGTGGCGATGCGCCGCAGCTCATCGAGCTCGGGGTCGAAGCCTTCCGCGATCACGTCGCCGTCGCGCACCAGGGTTGCCGGCTCTGCGG
>CATPBM010000141.1 GCA_955652625.1 uncultured Steroidobacteraceae bacterium | reverse complement strand
TCCAGCAGTTGCGCTGCGCCGCGCAGGCCCCCGAGCGGATTTTTGATCTCGTGTGCCAGCTGCCGCACCATGAGGCGGCTGCCATCCAGCCGCGCCAGCAGATCGTTCTCGCGCGAGATGCGCTGGCGCTGGGTGGTATCGGCGAGCTCGAGCAGCAGATGCGTCCCCGTCATGCCACTCAAGGGAGTGATGGTGACGTCCAGCGTGCGCACCTCGCGTGGCGTCGCGGCCGGTCGCACGGCGAGCTCGCGGTCGGCGAAGCCCTCACCGGTCTCCAGGGCGCGCCTGAGGATGCCGCCCAAGCCGTTGGCCTCGTGCAGCAGCTCGGTGAAGGGGCGGCCGCGCGCCATGTTGAGACTGAATGCCAGGAGGTCCTGCGCCGCGACGTTGGCGTACATCGGGCACAGCTGCGCATCCAGCATGACGATGCCGGTGGACAGCGCATCGAGCAGGTCCGCCGGATCGAAGTGCGCGAGCGCCGAGGGCGCCAGGTGCTCAGCGGCCATGGGCTCCGCGCCGGGCTGCGCCGCCGCGCGTGCCGAGGGAAGCGGCGCGTGCGCCGCTCAGTGCGGGCGCACGGGATTGACCGGATTCTGTATCGAGGGTTGGTGGACGTTGATAGTGATTGCGGGCGTCTGGCACATGAGCGCCCCGTCGCCGTCGCGTACCGCCGCCTGCAGGGTGTGCGTGCCGCGATCCACAGGGGAGAGCGTGAACTGCGTGCCGGTGGCGCGCCCCTCGTTCAGCGCCTGCCCGTCGAGGGTGAGAAAGATCTGGTCCCCGGCCCGCAGCGGCGGATCGGTCTGCACGATCACGCTCAGCGAATTGATGTTGGAAAAGTCCTGGTTGTCGGGCGGCTGGGCGATGGCGCAGCCGCGGTAGGCAGGCGCTGCGTTCGCACGCGCGCTCGGGGCCGCGGCGGGAGCAAAGGCACCGGCGGGCGAGGAATCCTTGTAGGTCTGCGCCGCTTTCAGCTGCACCTTTTGGGCATTCGGATGCGGCTGGTCGCTGTAGTGAACGACGCCGTTCTCGTCGACCCACTTGTACACGGTGGCCGCCAGGGCCAGCGAGCAGGCGAGCGATATTAAGGTAAACAGCAGTGTGCGCATGAGAGTGCAGCATAGCGCTCGCCGCGACGCGCGACAAAAGCGCGTGGCAGCGTCCTGCGAACGCCGCCACCCGCGCCCCTGTGCCCCCCACCGTCGTGCACTGTCGCCTCATGCTTTAGCAGCTGTAATACAGCTCCAGCTCCACCGGGTGCGTGGACATGCGGAATTTGGTGATCTCCTGCATCTTCAGGCCCATGTACGCGTCGATCACGTCGTTGGTGAACACTCCGCCGCGCGTCAGGAACTCGCGATCCTTGTCGAGGTGCTCGAGCGCCATGTCGAGGGAGTGGCACACGGTCGGAATGTGCTTCGCCTCCTCGGGCTCGAGATCGTAGAGGTCCTTGTCGGACGGGTCCCCCGGATGGATCTTGTTCTGGATGCCATCGAGCCCGGCCAGCATCATCGCCGCGAACGCGAAATACGGGTTGGCGCTCGAATCCGGGAAGCGCACTTCGATGCGCCGCGCCTTGGGGTTCGACACCCACGGTATGCGGATCGAGGCGGAGCGATTGCGCGCCGAGTAGGCGAGCATGACGGGAGCCTCGAACCCGGGCACGAGCCGCTTGTAACTGTTGGTGCCGGCGTTGGTAAAGGCATTCAGCGCCTTGGCGTGCTTGATGATGCCGCCGATGTAGTAGAGCGCCACATCCGAAAGCCCGCCGTACTTGTCGCCGGCAAACAGCGCGCGGCCTTCCCGCTGCAGCGACTGGTGCACGTGCATGCCGCTGCCGTTGTCACCGACCAGCGGCTTGGGCATGAAAGTCGCGGTCTTGCCATAGCCGTGCGCGACGTTCTGCACCGCGTACTTGAGGATCTGCACCTGGTCGGCCTTCGCGACCAGGCCGCCGGCGCCGATGCCGATCTCGGACTGTCCGGCCGTGGCCACCTCGTGATGGTGCACCTCGACCTTGAGCCCCATCTCCTCGCACGCCAGGCACATCGCCGAGCGGATGTCCTGGAAGGCGTCCACCGGCGGCACGGGGAAATAGCCGCCCTTGATACCCGGGCGATGTCCCTTGTTGCCGTCCGCGTACTCCTTGGGCGAATTCCACGCGCCCTGCACCGAGTCGATGGCGTAGAAGGAGCCGTGCATCTCGTTGCCGTAGCGCACGCTGTCGAAAATGAAGAACTCGTTCTCCGGTCCGAAGAGCGCGCCGTCGGCGATGCCGGTGGACTTCAGGTACGCCTCTGCGCGCTTGGCGAGCGAGCGCGGATCGCGCTCGTAGCCCTGCATGGGCGTCGGCTCGATCACGTCGCAGCGCAGGTTGACGGTCGTCTCTTCGAAGAACGGGTCGATGACTGCGGTGCCGGCTTCGGGCATGAGGATCATGTCCGACTCGTTGATGCCCTTCCATCCGGCGATGGAGGAGCCATCGAACATCTTGCCGTCGCGGAACAGGTCCTCGTCCACGAGCCGCGCCGGGATGCTCACGTGCTGCTCCTTGCCGCGCGTGTCCGTGAAGCGCAGGTCCGCGAACTTCACTTGCTTTTCTTTTATGAGCTTCAGTACATCACTCGGTGTCATATCGCCTCCGGGAAAAGGGGTAACGCCAGCCGCCGACATCCAACGATCGTTGCGGGCACGGTTGCGGTCAGCGAAGTGGTCTCACATTGCAGGGCCTGTGCCAGGGCTCCGCACTCGTCAAATCAATGCCTTAGAGACCAAACCGCACGCACTCCGCACCATGTTGGTGCACGCTGGGGGAATTATTGCACCATTTACGTGCGTGTGGCAGCGCTAACGCCCGCGTTCGAGCGCGCCACAGCCCGGAACGCGTGCTTTTGGTGCAGGCGGATGCGCTTGCGCGGGCCGCATGAATTGCGCAGGTCCGCGCTGGGGCCCCATGCGACAACTCCCGCGGGCCTGGTCTTATACTCGCGCGCTCTTTTTGAGTCAGAAAGTCGGGTCATGAAAATCGGCCGCGCGCCGCGCACGTTCCAGGAGTTGATTTTGAGCCTGCAGCGCTACTGGTCGCAGCAGGGGTGCGCCATTCTCGAGCCCTACGACATGGAAGTCGGCGCGGGCACTTTTCATACCGCGACCTTCCTGCGCGCGGTGGGGCCGGAGCCGTGGCGCGCCGCCTACGTGCAGCCCTCGCGACGGCCGACCGACGGGCGCTACGGCGAGAACCCGTTTCGCCTGCAGCACTATTACCAGTACCAGGTGGTGATCAAGCCCTCCCCCCTGCCGATCCTGGACCTGTACCTCGGGAGCCTCGCCGCGCTCGGCCTTGATCCCCTCGTTCACGACGTGCGCTTCGTCGAGGACAACTGGGAGTCCCCGACGCTCGGGGCCTGGGGCCTCGGGTGGGAGGTGTGGCTGAACGGCATGGAAATCACCCAGTTCACCTACTTCCAGCAGGCCGGCGGCCTCGACTGTCGCCCGGTGACGGGCGAGATCACTTACGGGCTCGAGCGACTCGCCATGTATCTGCAGGGCGTCGAGAGCATCTACGACATTCTCTGGAGCGAGGGCCCGTTGGGCCGGCTCACCTACGGGGACCTCTTCCACCAGAACGAGGTCGAGCAGTCGGCATACAACTTCGAGCACGCGGATGTGCCGATGCTGCTGCGGCACTTCGAGGATCACGAACGCGCCTGCCAGGCGCTGCTGGCGGCGAAACTGGCGCTGCCCGCGTACGAGCAGGCGCTCAAGGCCTCGCATACTTTCAACCTGCTGGACGCGCGGCGCGCCATCTCCGTTACCGAGCGCCAGCGCTACATCCTGCGCGTGCGCACGCTGGCAAGCGCAGTGGCCCGCGCCTACCTCGCCAGCCGCGAGGCGCTGGGCTTTCCGCTGCTGAAGGCGCAGCCGGACGGCGCCGCGCCCGGCGCGCCCGGGCAGGCCGCATGAAGAGCGAGCAACGCGATTTTCTCGTCGAGATCGGCACCGAGGAGTTGCCGCCCAAGGCTCTGCTGGCCCTCGAGGCAGCCTTCGTGTCGGGCCTGAGCGCGGGGCTCGAGAAGTCGGCCCTGGCGCATGGGGGCCTCGCGGGCTTCGCCACGCCGCGGCGGCTCGCGGTGCGGGTGAAGCGCCTGGCCGCGCACCAGCCCGAGCAGCATATGAAGCGCCGGGGCCCGCCGCTGAGCGCGGCCTTCGATGC
>CATPBM010000140.1 GCA_955652625.1 uncultured Steroidobacteraceae bacterium | reverse complement strand
GTGTGGGACCTCGCCTTCCGGCGCGCCTGACCGGTCAGCTCAGGCCAAAGGCCTGGCGCAGTCCGTCGAGCACGAACTGCACCGCGAGCGCACCCAGGATTACGCCCAGGAGGCGGCCGGCGACGTTGGCACCGGTTACGCCGATGACGCGCATCAGCGGCTCGCTCAGCAGCATGAGGATGAGCGCGATGAGAAGCACAAGCGCCACCGCCACCGAATAGGCACCGAACAAAGCCCCCTGGGCGGGCAGATGCAGCGGCCCGAACCACAGCAGGATGGTGGCGAGCGCCCCTGGACCGGCAATGAACGGAAACGCCAGCGGAAACACCGAGATGTCCGCGCGCCGCCGGCTCTCCGCCGCCTCGCTGCTGGAAGTGCGCGTGCCCGACTCGCGCGCGAATACCATCTCCAGCGCCAGCAGAAACAGCAGCAGACCGCCGAAAATGCGAAACGCCTCGAGACTGATGCCCATGAGCGCGAGGAAGGATGCGCCACCGAGAGCGAACAGCAGCAGGATCAGGGCGGCGATGATCACCGCCTTGACCGCCATGCGGCGCTTGTACTGGTTGGTGGCGCCGCTGGTGAGACCGGTGAACAGCGGAATGAGGGAGATTGGCTCCACGACCACGAAGAAGACGACAAAAAATTTCAGCAGTTGCTGGAACATGGTGCAAACGGTAGGCCCGGCTCGATTGCGCTGCCAATAACCCTTGAAAGCCTCACAGGCGAGGCGCAACATCAATTGTAGAGCGCGAAGCGAGGTGCGGTGATGGCTACTCCTCAACCCGGTATCGGCGATTGGTATCGCCTGAATGGCGGCGCGTCGTTCGAAGTGGTGGCTCTCGATGAGGACGACGGCACGATCGAGATCCAGTACTTCGATGGTACGGTCGAGGAGATGGACGTCGAGGACTGGGAATCGCAGTGGGAAGACGGCGCGCTCGAATCCGCCGAGCCCCCCGAGGATTGGACCGGCTCGGTCGACGTCGAAGCCGGCGACGACGAAGGCCCGGGCACAGATTCCTCGGGAGAAGAGCGCGAGCTGCACGCGAGCGGACTCGACGGACTCGATCTGTTCGAGTGACTCGTGCCGCCCCGCTAGGGCGGCGCGTCCGCGAATGCGTTGACGTCGACGCTGTCGGCTAGCAGCACGAATCCGCCTACAATCTGCAGTGCCACGGGGGTGAGCGAGTGCCCGGCACACGGGCCCGCCACACAGTAGCCGGTCCCCTTCTCGAACAGAGCACCGTGCGATGAGCACACGATGAGGGTCGCGTCGGCCGTCAGGAAGCGATGCGGCAGGAGATTCAGCGGGTGTCCCGCATGGGGACAGCGATTGACGTAGCCGCGCACCGCCTCGCCGACCCGCACTACAAAGCCCCGCAGGGGCCAGTCACCGCCTCCGATGGTGAAGGCCCGCGCGCCTTCGCGCTCGAGCTCGGTAAGACGGCATACCACCCGCTCCAGGTCCAGGCTCTGCCCACTCGGGGGGCCGGCGGCGGCGTTCACTTACCTTCAGGCCCTGACCCGATCCAGCGTGTCGATGTGGCGGCGATTCAACCACACCATGGCCAGTCCCGGCAGCGCCAGCGCGAAACTCGCCACGTAGTAGCCGTACCAGCCAGTATGATCGGCGATCCAGCCGGCGGGATATCCGAGGCTGTAGCGCGGCAGCAGCGCGAGCGCCGAAAGCAGCGCGTACTGGAAGGCGCTGTAGCGCAGATCGCAGAGCGCCATGATGAGAGCGACCAGGGCGATGCTGCCCATCGCTGCCGCGACGTGCTCGATGACCACCGCCACGCACATGATGAGATAGCTCTTGCCAGCGGTTGCCAGCAGGCAGTAAAGCAGATTGCTCAAGGCCTGCAGTATTCCGAATCCCAACATCGAGCGCAGCAGGCCAAGCCGCACCATCAATACTCCGCCGAGCACCGAACCGACTACCGAGCTGGCGGTGAACAGTGCCTTTATGATGATGCCGATTTCAGTCTTGGAGAAGCCGACATCCATCATGAAGGGCGTGAACAGCTTGTTGGCGAAGGCGTCTCCGATCTTGAAGAGCAGCACTACCGCAATGAGTGTGAGTGCACTCGGGGTACTGAGCAGCTCCCTGAGCGGCTCCATCACGGACTCGCGCATCGAGCGTGGCTGGTAGCTGTTGTGCGAGCTCGGCGCCAGCACCGTCGCCACGCAGAACAGCAGCATGGCGGCGGCGAGAATCAGGAACGCCGGCCGCCAGCCGAAAAGATCGGCGACGATCAGTGCAACGGCGAGCGCCACATACGAGGCGATGCGGTAGCCGAGGTTGGCAGCGGCTGCGGCAAGCCCGCGCTCGCTCGGCAGGGCTACGTCCGTCCGGTAGGCATCTATCGAGATGTCCTGGGTGGCGGAAAAGAACACGATGGCAGCCGCGCAGACGCTGACAGCGCCCAGGGATGCGGCGGGGTTCTGGAACGCCAGCAGTGCGATCGCAGCGGCGAGCGCGAGCTGCATCACGAATATCCAGCCGCGGCGGCGGCCGAGCAGCGGCAGCGGATAGCGGTCGATGAATGGCGCCCAGAGGAACTTCAGCAGGTAGGGCAGCGCTACGTAAGACATGATGCCGATGGTGGTGTTGCTGGCGCCGACATCCTTGAGCCACGCCTGCAGCGCGCTCTCGGTGATCTGGTTCGGGAAGCCCGACGCGGCAGCTAACAGCAGGATGGCCAGCATCTTCGGGCTGGCGAGTACCTCGAGCACGCGTGGCCCGGTGCCCGCGCGCGCGGCGCTCAAAGATCGTAATCCATGATGAGCGGCGCGTGGTCCGAGAAGCGCTTCTCCTTGTATATCGAGGCGGCGCGCGCCTTGCCGGCCAGCGTGCCGCTGACCACCTGGTAGTCGATGCGCCAGCCGACGTTGTTGGCGCGCGCCTGGCCGCGATTCGACCACCAGGTATACAGGTCCGGCCCGGGACGCACCTCGCGGAAGGCGTCCACGTAGCCGACCGGCCCGAAGAGCTGATCCATCCAGGCGCGCTCCTCGGGCAGGAAGCCGGAGTTCTTCTGGTTTGACCTCCAGTTCCTGAGGTCGATGGCGCGGTGCGCGATATTCCAGTCACCGCTCAGGATGTAGTGCCGGCGGCTGCGCCGCAGCCGCGCCAGGTGCGGGCTGAAGGCCTCGAGGAAACGGAATTTCGAGGCCTGCCGTTCCGGTCCCGCCGAGCCCGACGGCAGGTACAGCGACACCACCGACAGCCCGCCGACCTGCGCCTCGAGATAGCGTCCTTCAGAGTCGAACTCGCTGATGCCAAAGCCGCGCACCACGCGGCTGGGCTTCTCGCGGCAATACAGCGCAACTCCCGCGTACCCCTTGCGCTCGGCATCGCAGAAGAAGCTGTGATAGCCGGGCAGGCGCACGTCATGGCCCGGGAGCTGATGCTCCTGGCTTTTGGTCTCCTGCAGGCAGATAAAATCCGCGCGCTGGCGTCGCAGCCACCGGAACAAGCCCTTCTGCGCAGCGGAGCGGATGCCGCAGACGTTGACGGAGACGACGCGCATCAGGCAATCATATGACATGCACCAATACCAGCTCACGTTCATCGACCTGGCGCTGAAGCGCGAGGCGCTGCGCTTCGGGCACTTCACCCTCAAGTCGGGGCGGGAGAGCCCTTACTTCTTCAATGCCGGGCTGTTCAGCGACGGCGAAGCGGTGGCGGTCCTGGGGCGCTGTTATGCCGCGGCCATCGTCGCCTCGGATCTGCGCTTCGACATGGTGTTCGGGCCCGCCTACAAGGGCATCCCGCTCGTCACCTCAACCGCCGTGGCGCTGTACGCCGAGCACGGCCGCAGCGTGCCGTATGCCTTCAACCGCAAGGAGGCCAAGGCGCATGGCGAGGGCGGCCGCACCGTAGGCGCGCCGCTCGCCGGAAGGGTGCTGATCATCGACGATGTGATCACCGCCGGCACCGCGGTGCGCGAATCCCTCGACCTCATTCGCGCCGCCGGAGCGCAGCCGGTGGGCGTGGCGCTGGCGCTCGATCGCCAGGAACGCGGCCAGGGCACGCTCACCGCGGTGCAGGAGGTCGAGCAGCAGCACGGCCTTCAGTGTGTGAGCATCGTCACATTTGCCGAGCTCATCGAGGCGCTGTCGCGGCCCACCGACGCACGCGTGCGCATTTCTGACGAGCAGCTCACACGGTTGCGCGCTTATCGGGAGCGTTACGGCGTGCGCTGACCTTGCCAGCCGGCCCTGTGCGGCCGGAAGATATCCGCATGCACCTCACAGCTTCGCGCCTTAAGTTCCTGCCCGTTTTTGTGCTGGCGGCGCTCGCCTGCGGCATCGTGCGGGCGGCCCCGGGCAGCCATACCTCGTCCCAGAAGGGCATCGCCTATCGGTGGGTCGACGAGCAGGGCGTGGTGCACTACGGCGATCACATCCCGCCGCAGTACACGAGCCAGGATCGCGCCGTTCTCAATGCTCAGGGCGTGGAGGTCGGACATCTCGACGCGCAGAAGAGCGCCGAGCAGCAGGCGGCCGACGCGCATGCGCGCGCCGCGGCCATGAAGCAGAAGCAACACGACGCGTTTCTGATCACGACCTACACCTCCGTCAAGGACATCGAGGCCCTGAGGGACGTGCGCCTCGATCAGCTCAAGGGTCAGCGCGCCGCCTCCGAACAGTACGTGGAGAGCCTGCGCACGCGCCTTGCGAGCCTGCAGACCCGGGCGTTCCTTTTCCAGCCTTACAGCACACGTGCCGATGCGCGCAGCATGCCGGATGATCTGGCGGAGAACCTGGTGCGCACCGTCAACGAAATGCACGTGCAGACCAACGCGCTCGCCTCAACGACCGCGGCAGAGACGCTGCTGCGCTCCGAGTTCCAGTCCGACATCGAACGCTACCGCGAGCTGCACACCATTCACTCGCAGTAGGCGCCCCCGGGCGGTACGCGAACTTCAGTGCTGCCCCGAGTGGCCAAAGCCGCCCGCGCCACGTTCTGAGGTCTCAAATTCCCTGACGATCTGCAGCTGCACCTGCACCACGGGCACCACCACCAGCTGGGCGATGCGCTCGCCGGGGCGAATTTCGAAGGGCTGCGCGCCCCGGTTCCAGCACGACACCATCAGCTGCCCCTGGTAGTCCGAGTCGATGAGGCCGACGAGGTTGCCGAGCACGATGCCGTGCTTATGTCCCAGGCCCGAGCGCGGCAGGATGATCGCCGCGAGCCCCGGATCATCGAGGTGGATTGCGATTCCAGTCGGGATGAGCTCCGCCTTGCCGGGCGTGAGCAGCAGCGGCGCGCTCAGACAGGCGCGCAGGTCAAGGCCGGCAGAGCCGTCGGTTGCATAGGCCGGCAGCGGAAACTCCGTGCCCACGCGCGCATCCAGGATGCGCACCTTGAGTGCGCGGCGTGTGCCCGGGACAGGGCTCAAGCGAGCGCCGTGCCGCGCTTGCGGGTGCCGCTGCGGAGGGTGAGCTCCTGCGCGATCAGCGCAATGAGCCCGCGCGCCAGGGTGAGCTTGCCGGCCCGGGCGAGGTCGTGGCGGCCGGTGCGACTCAACACGATGAGCTCGTTGTCCTCGCAGTCGAAGGCCTTGTCGTGCCCAACCTCGTTGGCCGCGATCATGTCGAGATTCTTCTTCATGAGCTTGCTGCGTGCGTTCTGCTCGACCGCCTGCGTCTCGGCGGCGAACCCGACCACGAACGGGCGCTCGGGCCGCGCCGCCACGGTGGCGAGCACGTCGTCGGTACGTTCCATGGCGAGATCGAGGGTGCCGGAGGTCTTCTTGATCTTGTGCTCCGCCGCGCGCGCCGGCCGATAGTCGGCAACCGCGGCGGTGGAGATGAAAAGATCAGTCCCGGGCAACTCGCGCAGCACCGCCGCCAGCATGTCCGCCGCGCTCTCGACGTCCACCCGCGTAACTCCCGCCGGCGTCGCCAGGCTCACGGGCCCTGCGATGAGCACGACGGTGGCGCCCGCCTCGCGGGCCGCCTGCGCGACCGCGAAGCCCATCTTGCCGGAGCTGCGATTGCTGATGAAGCGCACCGGGTCGATACGTTCGCGCGTGGGACCGGCGGTGATCAGCACACGCCTGCCGGCAAGTGCGCCGCCGCCGGGAAGGAGCAGGGCGCTCAGCCGCTCGGCGAGCTCGAGCGGCTCGAGCATGCGCCCTTCCCCCACCTCACCGCAGGCCTGATCGCCCTCGCTGGGCCCGAGGATCTGCACACCGCGCTGCCTGAGGGTCGTGATGTTGGCGCGTGTCGCGGCATTCGCCCACATGAGGTGATTCATGGCGGGGGCGACCACAATGGGCGCCTCGGTTGCCAGGCACAGCGTCGCCAGCAGGTCATCGGCCTGGCCGGTGGCGAGGCGGGCGAGAAAATCCGCGCTCGCCGGCGCGACCAGCACAGCCTGCGCCCACCGCGCGAGCTCGATATGTCCCATCGCAGCCTCCGCCGCCGCATCCCACATGTCGCTGCGCACGGTCCGACCGGAGACGGCCTGGAAGGTCGTCGGCGTGACGAACTCGCGCGCGCCTGCCGTCATCACCACCTGCACCTCGGCGCCGCGCTCGCGCAGGCGGCGCACGAGATCCGGGCTCTTGTAGGCGGCGATGCCGCCCGTGACGCCAAAAAGAATGCGTTTGCCTTGCATGGGACGTCTCGTTTCCGTTCCCGCGATTATCGCACCGCGCATCCGTCGCCGCGCAAACCTGCGCTGATAGTGGGAAATCGCGCCATTCGGGCCTGTTTCTCCCCCTCTCGCCCGCGGCGCGTGGCCCTTAGACTGGTCACCGCTCTGCTTAGAACGGAAAGTAATGAGCATCCGCCACTGGCCCGGCGCCGAGCGCCCGCGCGAGAAACTGCTCGAGCGCGGAGCGCACGCGCTCTCCGATGCCGAGCTGCTGGCGCTGCTGTTGGGATCGGGTACCCGCGGACGCTCTGCGGTTGAGCTGGCGCGCACGCTGATCGCAGACTTCGGCTCGCTGCGCAATCTCCTGAACGCCGAGCAGCCGCGCTGCCTCGCGCGCAGCGGGGTGGGACCTGCGCGCTACGCGATCATGCAGGCCGCGGTGGAGCTGACACGGCGGCACTTTCGCGAGGCGCTGCGCCTAGGTCCGGCGCTCGCCGCCCCGGATGCCACGCGAACCTTTCTACTGGCGCAGCTGCGCGACCGCCCCTACGAGGTCTTTTGCTGTCTGTATCTGGACAACCGCCACCGGCTGATCGCCTTCGAGGAGCTGTTTCGCGGCACCATCGACCGCGCGGGCGTGCACCCGCGCGAGGTCCTCAGGCAGACGCTGCTGCACAACGCCGCCGCGGTTATCTTTGCGCACAATCACCCCTCCGGCGTGCTCGAGCCGAGCCAGGCGGATGAGCTCATCACGCGGCGGCTGAAGGAGGCTCTCGCCCTCATGGACGTGCGCGTACTCGATCACTTCATCATCGGCGACGGGCACTGCTTCTCTTTTTCCGAATCGGGACTTCTCTAAAATGTTGACTGCTGCACGCAGCAGCGAGCTCTCCTGCGGAAACCCCGCAGGAGGGCTCAACATTTCTGCGTGGCGGTCCTTCGATCCGCGAGTTCTATCTAAAGGTCGCCGCGAGAAGCCACACGTTCGCTGTCGGGACGGTGGGACACATATCTGCGACGAGCTTGCGCTGGTGTGCGACGTCGTCGCTATCGTCGCGGGAGTCCTTCCGTTCCATGCGGGACAGCTTGTCGCGCTCGTCCGTGCACTGCACCGAACGGGCGGTGTGCAGACGCGTGGCCTCAGATTCCTCGCTCTGCCTTGCTTTCGAGTTCACCGCACTGCAGGACGTGGCGACGATCTTCTTAAGCCGAGCAATCTCAGCGGGTCGGTCCGCGTCGTCAATGTACCGTCGGGAGTCGGTCCCTACGAGCTTGTAGACGGGGAGCGCGGTCTCCAGAGTGGCAACCTGCTCGAGGGCGTTGACACACGGGGACACAGTCTCGTCGGCGAGTGCCGTCCCCGCAGGGAACGCCATGAGCACCAGGGCGATGCACAGTCTTATCATCAGCGCGCGGCCTCCGCGTCGCTCAATCTATCCGCTTGACCAGGCAAACGAAAGGCCGCTCGGTTGTCGGACGGCAGCAGCGAGCTCTCCTGTGCAAAACCCGCAGGAGGGCTCAATATTTCTGCTCTACAGTCTGCGAAGCCAGCCGACCATGTCACTCCCGTCCAGAATGAGGCGCCCAGCGCGCGGCGGTGCGAGCGCGTCCGGAAATACCTGCGAGGTGGGCGCCACACGTGCCGCTTGGGCGGCATAACGGCACAGCAGGTAACGCACGCCGTACACATATCAAATAAGTCCCGCTTCGGAGAAAAATGTTGAGCTCAACATTTTTTTCCGAGCACACACTCCTTTGAGTTGTTGCCGCAGCAAACGGCCGGCGGGCGGCTGATGGCAGACTCGTCGCGAGCCATTGCATGTAGTCGTCGAAATGGCCTCCAGCCGTGCGGATCGCCGCCACGCTAAGCACCGGGCCGTCGTTCCAATCGCGGCCGTCTGCGTGAGCCACCGCAGCCAGTGTCGTGAGGAGCGAGCAATACGCCGGTGGCGCACGCGATACGAATCGTGATGTCGGCGGCGCAGGCTAAGCTGTTGATGACGGACTGCTCTGTGCGGAAGCGAGGCCCGGTCAGCGGCCTAGGCTCCTTGTGATCCCGCCGTCAGGCTGGTATAAAGCCCGGCCGGGATCGGAAGGGACGTCCAGCTCGATCCTAAGTTACTGAAATATCTGAAGGTTGTTCGTATGTCCCGCGTCTGCGAAGTCACCGGCAAGAGGCCGGGTGTCGGTAACCGCGTCTCCCACGCCAATAACAGGAAGCGCCGCCGCTTCCTGCCGAACCTGCACACGCAGCGGTTCTGGGTAGAAACCGAGAAGCGCTGGGTGAGCCTGCGCCTGACCACCAGCGGTATGCGCACCGTCGAGAAGAAGGGCATCGACAAGATCCTCGCAGAGCTGCGCGCCAAGGGCCACAAGCTCTAATCCAGCCCGGGGAGCCAATCATGCGCGAGAAGATCAAGCTGCTGTCCTCGGCCGGAACCGGCCACTTCTACGTGACGACCAAGAACAAGCGCCTGCATCCGGACAAGCTGGAAGTGCGCAAGTTCGACCCGAAAGCGCGCAAGCACGTCGCGTACAAAGAGTCGAAGATCAAGTAACGTCGCGGGCGCTGCACGCGAGCTTGCCCGAACTTCCCGAAGTCGAGACTACCCGGCGCGGCCTTACGCCGTACGCGCGCAAGCGCCGCATTGCGGCGCTCGCGGTTTACGAGCCGCGGCTGCGCTGGCCGGTGGCGCGCAACCTGGCCAAAAAGGTGGCGGGACAACGCATCGAACGCGTGGGCCGGCGCGCTAAGTATCTGCTGCTCGAGCTCGAGTCCGGCACGCTGCTCCTGCATCTGGGGATGTCGGGCAATCTGCGCGCCGTGCCCGCGGATACCCCGCGCCTTGCGCACGATCACTTCGATCTGGTGCTCGATTCGGGGGTGGCGCTGCGGTTCAACGACCCGCGCCGCTTCGGGAGTCTGCTCTACACCACGGGCGACCCCGAGCGTCACCGACTGCTCGCAAGTCTCGCACCCGAGCCCTTCGCACGCGCCTTCGACGCGCAGTATCTGTGGCGCATTACCCGCCGCCGGCGCGTAGCGATCAAGACCTTGCTGATTAACAGTCGTCTCGTCGCTGGCGTCTGCAACATCTACGCAAGCGAGGCGCTGTTTCGCGCACGCATCAAGCCGCGGCGGCAGGCCCGGAGCCTGACGCGCGCGGAGGCTGCGCGCCTGGTGCGCGGCGTGCGCGCCGTGCTCACTCAGGCCATCCGTTCCGGCGGCACGACCCTGCGCGACTACCTCGGCGCGGACGGGGCACCGGGTTACTTCCGTCAGCGGCTGTATGTGTATGAGCGCGCCGGCAAGCCCTGCCGGCGCTGCGGCACCCCGGTGCGGGCGATACCGCAGGGGCAGCGCTCCACGTACTATTGCCCCTCCTGCCAGAAATGATACTCGCCATGAGCAAGCACATCCTCGCGCACCTCTCGAAGGCCGACGCGGTGCTCGGCGGTCTGATCCGCGCCGTAGGACCGTGCGCGCTCGACCCGCAGGATGACTGCCATCCCTTTCAGGCCTTGGCGCAGGCGATCGCGCATCAGCAGCTGAACGGCACCGCCGCCAACACGATCCTGAAGCGGCTTGTGCATTCCTGTGGTCAGGGCGTCTTCCCGACGCCGCAGATGGTGCTGGACGCGTCCGCGGACAGCCTGCGCGCCGCCGGGTTCTCCTTTGCCAAGGTCGCAGCGCTCAAGGATCTCGCCGCGAAAACCCTCGCGGCCGTGGTTCCCGAGGGCGCGGTGCTCATGGAGTTGCCGGACGAGGAGATCATCGAGCGTCTCACGCAGGTGCGCGG
>CATPBM010000139.1 GCA_955652625.1 uncultured Steroidobacteraceae bacterium | reverse complement strand
GGGCGGCGCCGAAGCGGCTGGGGCGCCTCAGGCGCGGGCGCGCCCGCGCCTGAGGCGCCCCAGCCGCTTCGGCGCCGCCCGCGGCGAGCGCCGCGGGGTCTTGTGCGGGTACTCGCACAGGTCGCGGATGATGCACTTCGGGCAGGCGGGGGAGCGCGCGGTGCACACGTACCGGCCGTGCAGCAGCAGCCAGTGGTGCGCGTCTTTCCGGAATTCGAGCGGGGTGTTGACGGTGAGGGCCGCCTCGACCTCGCGCGGGGTCTTACCGGGCGCGAGCCCGGTGCGATTGGCCACCCGGAAAATATGCGTGTCGACCGCGATCTCCGCCTCCCCGAACACCATGTTGAGAATGATGCTCGCGGTCTTGCGCCCGACCCCGGGGAGCGCCTCGAGCGAGGCGCGGTCCCCCGGCACCTCAGCGCCGTGCCGCTCGAGCAGCTGGCGGGCGAGGCCCACGAGATTGTTCGCCTTGGTGTTGTAGAGGCCAACTGGCCTGAGGTACGGCTTCACGCCTTCCACGCCGAGCGCGAGGATCGCGGCCGGCGTGTTGGCTACGGGAAACAGGTTGCGAGTCGCGGCATTGACGCTCTTGTCGGTGGTGTGTGCCGAGAGCATGACCGCGACCAGCAATTCGAAAGGGGAGCTGTGCAGCAGCTCCGTCGTCGGCGTCGGGTTCGCGGCCCGAAGGCGCCGGTAGATGGCGGCACGTGTGGCGGGATGCATGGCGGCGGCGTCAGGGAAGTTTGCGAACTGCAAGCAGCGCGGCGCGCGCCGCGTCACGCGCCGCGACGCGCTGGTTGTGCGCGCCAAAGCGTGCACGGTTCTCGGCCGCGGAGGGCGCGGGCGGTGCGTGCGCGAGGCTCGCGCGCGGCACCATCACGATGCAATCGACCGGGCAGGGCGCCACGCACAGCTCGCACCCGGTGCACAGCGCCAGCATCACGGTGTGCATCTGCTTCTGCGCCCCGACGATGGCATCGACCGGGCAGGGCGGCAGGCATTTGGCGCAGCCGATGCAGGCCTGCTCCTCGATCTGCGCCACGAGCAGCGGTCCCTCGACACCGTTGGCGGGATTCAGGGGCAGCTCCGGGCGCCCCAGCAGGGCCGCCAGGGCAGCGATGGTGTGCGCACCGCCCGGCGGACATTGATTGATGGCGGCCTCCCCGGAGGCGATGCTTTGCGCGTACGGGCGACAGCCGCTGTAGCCGCAGCGCGTGCACTGCGTCTGCGGCAGCACGGCGTCGATGTCATCCGCGCTGATCATGGCGAGTGTCTTGCGGTGCGCGGCCTCAGCTGATCCTCATTCCGGGAGTAGCCCCGGAATCGGGTGCAAGGAGGAACAGCCCCGGCGTCTGTCCGCTCGCCGCCAGGATCATGCCTTGCGAGACCCCGAACTTCATTTTGCGCGGCGCGAGGTTCGCCACCACGACCGTGAGACGCCCCTGCAGTGTGCCCGGATCGTAAGCCGACTTGATGCCGGCGAACACGGTGCGCGTGCCGTTGCCGAGATCCAGCGTGAGCTTCAGCAGCTTGTCCGCCCCGGCGACGGCCTCGGCCTGCACGATCCGCGCTACGCGCAGGTCGATCTTCCTGAACTCATCGATCGAGATCTCGGGCTGGCCGGGCGCATCCCCGGCGCTCAGCACCCCTGCGCTCGTGACGTTCGCGGGGGCCGCGGCGGCCGTGCGCGCCGGCGCAGGCGCGGCGTCGCTTTCGAACAGTGCGTCCAGCTGCTTCGGGTCCACGCGTGTCAGCAGATGCCGGTAGGGGTTGATGCGCTCTGGCAGCACCGCGGCGTCGCTCCAGCGAAACTCTCGCGTAAGTCCGAACAGCTGCTGCGCGACGCGTGCGGCCACTTCGGGCAGCACCGGTGTCAGCAGCACCGTCAGGAGCTTGAAACCGTGCAATGCACGCGAGCACACATCCTGCAGGTCCGCGCTCTTGGCGGGGTCCTTCGCGAGAACCCACGGCTGGCGGGCATCGAAGTCGTGATTGATGCGATCGGCGAGCGCCATGATGTCGCGCAGGGCCTTGCCGAACTCGCGGTTCTCGTAAGCCTGCTGTATCTGATACGCATGCGCCGCAGCGAGTGCCGCAAGCTGCTCCGTGTCACCGCTGTAGCGCAGCTCACCGCCAAAATTCCTGGTGATGAAATTCGCTGCGCGGCTGGCGATGTTCACGTATTTCCCGACCAGGTCGCTGTTGACGCGGGCGACGAAGTCGTCCGGGTTGAAGTCGATGTCCTCGACGCTCGCGTTCAGCTTGGCGCCGATGTAATAGCGCAGCCATTCGGCATTCATGCCGAGCTCGAGGTAGCGCAGCGGGCTGATGCCGGTGCCGCGCGACTTCGACATTTTCTCTCCCGAGACGGTGATGAAGCCGTGCGCGTAGACGTGATCGGGGACCCTGTAAGGCGGGCCGGCGAACTTCAGCATCGCCGGCCAGAAGAGGGTGTGAAAGTAAATGATGTCCTTGCCGATGAAATGCAGCTGTTCGGTGTCGGGAGCCGCCAGGAATTCCGCGAAGGTGCGCTGCTCGCCGTTGGCGCGCGCCTTGCCGCTTTCGAAGTAGCTCTTGAGAGCTGCGAGATAACCGATGGGCGCATCGAGCCACACGTAGAAATACTTGCCGGGCGCGTCCGGGATAGGGATGCCGAAATAGGGCTCCTCGCGCGAGATGTCCCAGTCGCTCAGGCCCTGCTCCCCGCTGCCGGAGAGCCACTCACGCGCCTTGTTGGCGACCTGGGCTTGCAGTCTTCCCGGGGCGTCGAGCCACTCCTTGAGGAACGCGACGCATTTCGGGTCGGAGAGGCGGAAGAAAAAGTGCTCTGAGGTCCTGAGCACCGGCTTGGCGCCGGACAGCGTGGAGTACGGGTTGATGAGGTCCGTCGGCGCATACACGGTGCTGCACACCTCGCATGCGTCCCCGTACTGATCCGCGGAGTGACAGTTCGGGCATTCGCCCTTGATGTAGCGGTCCGGCAGGAACATGCCCTTTAGCGGGTCGAAGAACTGCTCGACTGACTTGCGGTAGATGAGCCCGGCGGACTTCAGGCGTGCGTACACATCCTGCGACAGCTGCGTGTTCTCCGGCGAATCGGTCGAGTGCCAGTGATCGAAGCTGATGTGAAAGCCCTGCAGGTAGCGCTGCCGGCCGGCGGCGATGCGCGCAATCAGTTGCTGCGGGGTGATGCCTTCGCTCTCGGCCTTGAGCATGATGGGCGCGCCATGCGCATCGTCGGCGCATACGAAGTGCAGCGCGTGCCCCTGCATTCTCTGGAAGCGCACCCAGATATCCGCCTGGATGTATTCCATGATGTGCCCGATGTGAAACGGGCCGTTGGCGTACGGGAGCGCCGTCGTGACGAAGATCTTCCGGGTCATCCGCCGTAGTGTACACAGCTTGCCGGGGCGCCTCTCGGGCTGAGCGCCCGCCGCAGCGCGCCGCATTCAGCCGGAATCCTTCAGCTCCTCGAATCGACCCTTGTTGATCGCCTTCTTGTAGGCCTCTTTGCCGCTGATCTGGCGTTGGTTCAGCAACTGCTCGATCGCGGAATCCATGGTGCGCATGCCGAATTGCCCGCCCGCCTGCATGGTGTTCTCGAGCTGATCGAGCTTGCCCTGGCGGATAAGGTTGGAGGCGGCGGATGTGTTCACCAGGATCTCGAGCGCGGCGACGCGGCCCTGCTTGTCGGCACGCTGCAGCAGCTGCTGCGAAACGACCCCGCGCAGCGAGGTCGAGAGCATGGTGCGCACGTGCGATTGTTTGTCGGACGGGAAGACGTTGACCATGCGGTCCACGGTCTGCGCGGCACCGTTGGTATGCAGCGTACCCATCACCAGAATGCCCATCTCCGCGGCGGTCACCGCGATGCTCATGGTCTCGAGATCGCGCAGCTCGCCGATCAGGATGACGTCCGGGTCCTCGCGCAGGGCGGAATGCAGCGCGGACGCGAAGCTCTGGCTGTGCACGCCAATTTCGCGCTGACTGATTAGGCAACTCTTCCTCTCGTGGACGAACTCGATCGGGTCCTCGACCGTGAGGATGTGACCCTTCACGCGCCGGTTGATGTCGTCGATCATGGCCGCGAGCGTGGTCGACTTGCCCGAGCCCGTTTTGCCGGTCACCAGGATCAGCCCGTTGTTGGCGCGGCTCATCTGGCGCACCGACTCAGGCATCTTCAGCTCATCGAGCGTGAGCGCCGTGGAGGGAATGGCGCGGAACACCGCTCCCATGCCATTCAGCTGGCGCATGACGTTGACGCGGAAGCGGCCGCGTTCGGGGAGCGTGTAGGCGAAGTCGGCACCATCCTTGGCCTCGAAGCGATCAAGCGCCGCCTTGGGCATGATCTCGTAGAGCGCCTGCTTGACGGCTTCGGGGGCGAGCCTCTCGGGCTTCAGCGCCGAAAGATCCCCGTACAGGCGCATGCGCGGTGGATCGCCGGCGATGAAGTGCAGATCCGAGGCGCGCTTCTCCAGCACCTCGATGAGCAGCGCGTCGACCTGTGCCAAGGGCGCGCGATCATTCAGCCCGCCGAGTTCGCCGCCGGAGGGGCTGCCGGGCCAGCGATGTCGATCTTCGGCAGCATGGTGGTGTCGGTGACGTATTTCTGGAAGGCGCGCTTCTCGCTGGCGTAGGAGTAGGCGTCGTCGGGGTCGATGGTGCGCGCGGCGATGGCGGCGAGCAGCGCCTGGTCGAGCAGCTGCATGCCGAGGTCGCGTCCCATCTGCAGCTGGGTCGGGATCTGGTGCGTCTGCTCGGTCTGGATGAGCTTGGCGATCGCCTTGGTCATCATGAGCACTTCGCAGATCGCCTTGCGGCCGTGTCCGTCAGTGGTCTTCACCAGCACCTGGGTGACCACGGCCAGCAGGCTCTGCGCCAGGAAGCTCTTGGTCTGTTCGCGCTCTTCCACCGGCAGCGCGTCGATGACGCGATCGATGGTCTTGACGGCGCTCGTCGTGTGCAGCGTGCCGAGCACCAGGTGCCCGGTCTCCGCGGCCGTCATCGCCATGGAAATGGTCTCGGCATCACGCAACTCCCCCACCAGGATCACGTCCGGATCCTCGCGCATCGCTGCGCGCACGCCTTCGGCGAAGCTCGGGATGTGGGTGCCGAGTTCACGCTGGATGACCTGGCTGTTCTTGCTCGGATGCACGAACTCGATCGGGTCCTCGAGACTGATAATGTTGAGCCGGCGCGTCTGGTTCAGGTGGTCGATCATCGCCGCCAGCGTGGTCGATTTGCCGGTGCCGGTGGAGCCGGTGACCAGCACCATGCCCTGGTGGAAGTCGCACAGCTTGGTGACTATCGGGGGCAGTGCGAGCTTGTCGAGTGTCGGCACCTCGGCCGGAATGGAGCGGAAGGTGGCGCCGACGCCGGTGTCCTTGCGAAACACGTTGACGCGAAAGCGTCCACCCTCGGTGGACACGTAGGAGAAGTCGAGGTCGCTCCCCTTGTTGAACAGCTCGTTCTGCGAGCGAGTGAGAATCTCGGCGATGTAGCCTTCCAGCTCCACCGCCCGCAGGTCGCGGAACTTGATCGGCAGAAGGTCGCCGTGCATCCGCAGCATAGGTGGTACCCCCACTGCCAGATGCACGTCCGAGCATCCCTGCTGGGTGCCGAGCTTCAAAAACGCGTCGATGCGCGCCAAGCGATTGCTCCTTAAGCGGTATCGTGCTGCTGTTTAGCCCACTAAGGCTTTGGGATCAACAACTTGAAGTCCGAAATTTGACCTGACGCACGAAGTTTCGCCAGGCGGGAGCCTAAGCGTGGGCGCACGCCCTGGCGGATCGGACCGGCAGGCTGTCTCAGGGTCGAGCAGTCTAGTGGAGGAAGCGCTCCAGCGCTGCGCTCAATTCGGGCATGGTCTGGAAGCGCTTGGTCTTGTCGACCGCCATGGCCCTCATCACTAGGTCCGAAAGGCCCGGGGGGAGCGCCGGATTGACGTCCTGGGCGACGCGCGCCTTGCCCTGCACGTGCTGATACATGACCGACATGTGATCGCCGCGCGAGTAGGGTGGCACACCGGTCACCATTTCGTAGAGCATGACCCCGAGAGCGTAGATGTCGGCGCGCTGGTCGACTTTTTTGCCGAGGATCTGCTCGGGGGCCATGTACTTCGGGGAACCGATTACGTAGCCGGTCTTGGTGAGCTGCGTATCGCCCTCGCGCTGCGCGGCCGCCACCCCGAAGTCCACGATCTTGAGCAGTCCCTCCTGGTTGATCAGCACGTTGGCGGGTTTCAGGTCGCGATGCACGATGCCGACCTGGTGCGCGACCGTCATGCCGGTGCAGATGTCGATGGCCATCTGCAGGGCGCGCTTCAGTTCAACCGGTTTCTCGTTCACCACTTCGGCGCCGAGGGTGTGCGAAGGGAAGTACTCCATCGAGATCGCGTACAGCCCCTGGATGTAGAGGAAGTCGTAGATTCGGATGACGTTCTTGTGCGTGATCTTGCGCGAGTAGCGCAGCTCGTGCACGAAGCGCTTCATCACTTCCTCGTCCTGCGAGACGTTCGGATTCAGGAACTTCAGGATCAAGCGCTCGTCGACGACCGTGTCCTCCATCAACAGCACGGTGCCGAACGCGCCCCGCCCGATGCGATCGATGTACTTGTAGCGGCCCTCGACGATGTCCCCGGGCTTCAGAGTCTGGATGTCGAGTCGCGCTGCAGCTGCCGCAGCTTCCGCCTGCTTGTTGGCCTGGGCGAGTGCCTGGTCGGTGATCACCTGCGTCTTCGCCGCCGACGCCGCCGCCTCGGCCATGGTCGCTTGCGGCGGCCGCACGCCGGCCTGTGCCGCAGCCCCCGCGCCCGGGGGCAGCGGGGTGCTTCCGGCGCCCACCCCGGTGATGCCGGCGATACGATTGTCGAGCTCGGTCACGGCGGCCGCTGCCATGCGCGAGATCGTCTGGTCGGGGGAGGCGACCTGAGCCTGCAGCTCCATGCGCACCTGATCGGCCCGGCTTCCATCGGTCACGCGCGACAGCGCCTGGATCGCTTCTATGCGGATCTCGCGCTCGGGCCTGGCGACCAGCGGCAGCAGCGTGTCGACGAGCTTGCCGTCGCCGAGCTTACCGAGCGCACGCACCACGATCGGCGTGGCCTTGCCATTGCCGGGAGTGTGCAGCATCTCCATCAGGCGCGGCAGCGCGCGCTTGCTGCCGATCTCGGCGAGCGCGTCCACCGCGCGTTCGCTCACCCACCAGTCGCTATCGCGCGTGGCCTGGATGAGCGAGTCGACCGCGCGCTCGTCCTTGGTCTGGTTGAGGATCTCGATGGCCGCGCGGCGGATGTCCTCGTCCTTGTCGCGCACCAGCTGCAGCACCGCGTCGATCACCTTTGGGCCGCCGATCTTGCCGAGCGCATCGGCGGCACGGCTGCGTACCCACCAGTCGCTGTCTTTCAGCGATTCGAGCAGGTACTTGACGGACTTGGCATCGCCGATCTCGTTGAGCACTTCAACTGCCGCGCGCCGCGCGTTCTCGTTCTCGTCCTTCAGCACCTCGATCAGGTAGCGCATGGTCTCCGGGTGTTTGGCCTTTATGACCACGTCGATGGCCCGGTTGAGCACGTCGATCTCCGGATCGCGCAGCAGTGCGCTCACGCGCTCGATGTCGATCGGCCCGTCCATGCGCTGCAACGCCGAGAGCGTCGCGCCGCGGATCAGTTTGTTGGGGTCCTTCAGCAGCCCCTGCAGAGCCGTCTGCACTTCGGGGGTGTTGAAACGCGCCAGCGCGTTGATGATGTGCACGCGCGCGATCGGGTCCTTGCCCTGCAGGCGACCGACGAGCTCGGGGATGGTCTGCTTGTCGGCAATCTCGCCGATCACGCGGAACAGCGCCGCCTTCTCGTTCGGCTCCTGGGTATACGCCGCGTTCAGCAGCTCGCGGACCCCGAACCGCGACTTCTGCGCCCCGATCACCTCCAGCACGGTGGGCTTGGAAATCCCGTGCGTGGCGAGGGCCTCGAGCAGCAGGTGCGGTGGGTAGTTGCGGCTGCTGGTGAGCGCCCAGGAGATGCCGGAGATCACGCGCGGGCTGCCTTC
>CATPBM010000138.1 GCA_955652625.1 uncultured Steroidobacteraceae bacterium | reverse complement strand
GCCGCGCGGCTCCTGGGCGTCACGCCCGAGCAGGCGGTCGGGCGCTTCTGCGGCGACGTCCTGCAGCCGCGCAACGAGGACGGCCGCAGGCCGTGTGATTTCCGCTGCCCGATCGTGCAGGCGCGCAGCGCCGGCAGCGCCAAGGCAATCGAGCATCTCGCCGCCGCGTCGGGCGATCCGCGCACCACCGTGATCACCAGCGCCGCCCCGGTCGAGGGCCTGCAGGTACAGGTGATCCGCGACGAGACCGAGCTCGAAGCGGTGCGCCGCGCGCGCGATTCGGTGCTCGCCAACATCTCGCACGAGTTCCGCACCCCGCTCGCCGCGCAGCTCGCTTCCATCGAGCTGCTGCTGGCTGGCCTCGATTCCCTGCCGGCGCCGAAGCAGAGGGAGCTGGTCATGTCGCTCGAGCGTGGCACCCTGCGCCTCACGCAGCTCATCGACAACCTGCTCGAGAGCGTACGCATCGAGTCCGGTCAGCTCACCATCCGTCAGCAGCTCGTGGTGCTCGCAGAAGTGGTGGAGGACGCGCACGCACTGGTCGCCTCGCTACTCGCGCTGCGGCGCCAGCGGCTCGAAGTCGCGATGCCGGCGGAGCTGCCGCTGGTGAGCGGCGACAAGACGCGCCTCACCCAGGTGTTCGTCAACCTGCTCGCCAATGCCAACAAGTTCGCGCCCGAGGACAGCGTGGTGCGCATCGGCGCGCAGGCGCGCGCGGGCGTGGTGCTCGCCTGGGTGGAGGATGAGGGTCCCGGACCCTCGGCCAGCGACGGCGAGGAGCTGTTCGCACGCTTCCGGCGGGGCGGCAGCGAACCCGAGCCGGCGGGGCTCGGCCTCGGCCTGTGGCTGGTGAAATCGATTACCGAGCGGCACGGGGGCAGCGTCACCTTCGAGCGCACCGCCGCCGGGCGCACCCGCTTTACCCTAACCCTGCCGGCGCAGAGCGCAACGTGAAGGTGCTAATAGCCGACGACGATGCGGATCTGCGCGAGCTCATCGCCTTCTCCCTGTCGCAGGCCGGTTATCTGGTCATCAAGGCGGGCGATGGACGCGCCGCGGTGCGCCGTTTCGAGGAGGAAGCGCCGGATCTCGTGGTGCTCGACGTCAACATGCCCGGTCTGTCGGGGTTCCAGGCGTGCGAAGCCATCCGCCGCAGCTCGCGCGTGCCGGTGATGATGCTCACGGTGCGCGGCGAGGAGGAGGACCTCGTGCGCGCGCTCGGGCTGGGGGCCGATGACTATCTCACCAAGCCCTTCAGCCCGCGCACGTTGTTGGCGCGCATCAAGGCGCTGTTGCGCCGCGCGGGCATGGAACCCAGCGCGGCGCTCGCGACCGGCCGCGTGGCCCTCGACCTGGAGGAACATACCGTGCGCATCGGTGCGGGTGAGGCGGTGCGGCTCACCAAGCTCGAACTGCGCCTGCTGCAGATGCTGCTGGCGAACGCCGGCCACACCGTGAGCTCCGATCGGCTCCTGATACAGGTGTGGGGACATCGCAGCGGCGGGGATCGACAGCTGCTCAAGCAGCTTGTGCATCGACTGCGGCAGAAGATCGAAGCGGATCCGGCCGCACCGGCACTGCTGCGTACCGCGGCGGCCGGCTACAAGCTGGTCGTGGACTGACGCCGGAGCGTCATTGCGTACGGTGCTGGTGCTGGGCGGCTACGGATTCTTCGGCACCGCCCTCGATGAGCGCTACTGGGCTTACGCGCGAGCCTGGTTCTGGCTGGGTGTACTGGCGTTCACGTCCATCATCGTCGTGTTCTGGCTGATGATCGCAAAACCGCCGTGACCCTCCGCCCGCTTTCTTAGCGCGCCGAGATCTGGTCGAAGACGCCGCCGTCGCTGAAGTGGGTGCTCTGCACGCTGGCCCAGCCCCCAAAGTCGGCGATGGTGGCGAGTTTGAGCTGCGGGAAACGCGCCGCATAGCGCGCGGCCACCTCCGGATCCCGCGGCCGGTAGAAGTGGCGCGCGATGATCTCCTGGCCCTCCTTGCTGTAGAGGAAGCCGAGGTAAGCCCGTGCGACCTCGCGCGTGCCGTGGCGCAGCGCCACCTTGTCGACCACCGCCACCGGCGGCTCCGCGAGAATGCTCATCGACGGCACGACGATCTGCAGCTGCTGCGCGCCGAGCTCGCGCAGCGCAAGCTGTGCCTCGTTCTCCCACGCGATGAGCACGTCCCCAAGCCCGCGCTGCACGAACGTTGTCGTGGAGCCGCGGGCGCCGGTGTCGAGCACCGGCACGTTCTGGTAAAGCCGGCGCACGAATTCGCGCGCGCCCGAATCAGTGCCGCCTGGTTGCGCGCGTGCCCAGGCCCAGGCGGCCAGGTAGTTCCAGCGCGCCCCGCCGGAGGTCTTCGGGTTGGGGGTGATCACCGCCACCCCCGGGCGCAGCAGATCACCCCAGTCGTGGATCGCCTTGGGGTTGCCCTGGCGCACCAGGAACACGATGGTGGAGGTATACGGGGAGCTGTTGTCCGGCAGCAGACTCTGCCAGTTAAGGGGCAGAAGCTTGCCAGTGTTGGCAATGGCATCGATATCGGCGGCCAGCCCGAGCGTCACGACGTCAGCGGCCAGCCCTTCGATTACCGAGCGCGCCTGTTTGCCCGAACCGCCGTGCGACTGGTCGACGCGCACCAGCTGCCCGGTTTTCGCCTTCCAGTCCCTGGCGAACGCCGCGTTGAATTCCACGTACAGCTCGCGCGTCGGGTCATAGGACACATTGAGCAGCGTGATGCGCGCGGCGCCCGCCGGGGTTGCGCCCGGGCCGCTGCACGCGGGCAGCGCGGCAAGTGCCAGGGCGGCGAGCGCGGGAGCCGCAGCCGCGCGCCACAGGTGTGTGCAGCTCATCGTCCGCATGCTAGACGCGGACCAACCCCAGCGCGCGCATCAGGTGCGGCTCGAGCGCCTGCGCGCAGGCGGGGACGCTCGCAGGCCCCCCGAGATCGCACAGTCGCGTCATCTGCAGGCCCTGGTAGCCACACGGATTGATGCGGCCGAAGGGCTCCAGATCCAGCGTCACGTTGAGCGCAAGACCGTGATAGGCGCCGCCGTGGCGCACCCGCACGCCGACGCTTGCAAGCTTGCGGTCCTCGACGTAGACACCGGGGGCATTGCGCCGGCACTCGGCCGCGATGCCGAACTGCGCCGCCAGGTCGATGACTGCGCGCTCGAGCGCCATGACGAAGTCGCGAATGCCAAGGCCGGCACGCTTCAGATCGATGAGCGGATACACCACAAGCTGCCCCGGTCCGTGATAGGTCACCTGCCCGCCGCGGTCGATCTGCACCACCGGAATGTCCCCGGGCGCGAGCAGGTGCGCGCGGCTCGCATTCATCCCGAGGGTGAAAACCGGCGGGTGCTCCAGAAACCAGATCTCATCGGGGGTCGCCGCGTCGCGCGCATCCGTGAAGCGCTGCATCGCGCGCCAGGTGGGTTCGTACTCCACGAGCTCCAGATGCTTGAGCGTGGGTGCGGGCATTGCCCGCGGCGCGGCGAGCGGACGCGGCGCGTGCTCGCATGCGCGCGCCACCGGCGCAGACTGGGCGCTCACGGCGAGCCCGCCTCGTGGGCGAGCCTTGCGTTGTCGAGCCCGGCGTTGTTGCGGTTGAGGGCCTGCTCGGCGCGGTAACTCGAGCGCACCAGGGGATCTGCGACGCATTCCAGAAAGCCGCGCGCGAGCGCCTGGCGCCGGTAGCGGTCGAACTCCCCCGGTGTCACATAGCGCCGCACCGCGAGGTGATTGAGCGTCGGGCGCAGGTACTGCCCGAGCGTCACGATGTCGACGCCGGCGGCGCGCAGGTCGGCGAGCGTGGCGTCGATTTCCTCATCGGTCTCGCTTAAGCCCAGCATCAGGCTGCTCTTGGTGAGCACGGAGCTGCGATGGCGCTTCGCGTGTTCCAGCACGCGCAGGGTCTGCTCATAGCCCGCGCGCGGGTCGCGCAGCGGATGCGTCAGGCGCCGTACGGTCTCGATGTTCTGCGCAAACACTGCGATCCCGGAGTCGACGACAGTCGCGACGTCCGCGAGCACGCCCTGGAAATCGGGCGTGAGTGCCTCGACCGCGGTGTTGGGATTGCGGCGCTTGATGGCGCGTACGCACGCCGCATAGTGCGCCGCTCCCCCATCGGGGAGATCGTCGCGATCGACGGAGGTCAGCACCACGTAGCCGAGCTTCATGAGCGCCACGGTGCGCGCGGCATTCTCGGGCTCGTCCGCGTCGAGCCAGCCGTGCGGGTTGCCGGTGTCGACCGAGCAGAAACGGCAGGCGCGCGTGCACACCGCGCCCATGAGCATGATGGTGGCGGTGCCCGCGTTCCAGCACTCACCGATGTTCGGACACTTGGCCTCCTCGCACACCGTGGCGAGACGGTGCTCCCTGACGAGCGCTCGCACGCTCTGGAACCCCTGCCCGGCGGGTGCTTTGGCCCGAAGCCACGGCGGCTTGCGCACCGCGGCGGCCGCGGCGGCTGTGGCGCGCGCCTTGATGCCGTCCCGGACTGCAGTAAACCCTTGAGATGTCAGGTATTTCTCGCCGCTGCGCGGCGGCGCGGCGTCCTGCACGACCGGAATGTCCTTGAGCTGAGACATGCCCTCATTGTAGCGCAAGGACCCGCGCTTCCAGGCTCGCCAGGCGCTCGGCGGTGCCGACGTCGCACCACTCGCCGCGGTGGACCTCGCCGCGCGCCAGGCGCGCGTCGATGGCACGATTCAGAAGCGGCAGCAGCGGAAATCTTCCGGGGGCGCAGCCCTCGAAGAACTCCGGGCGGTAGAGGCCCACGCCCGAGTAGGTAAAGCGCCCGGTGTCGCGGTGGTCCACGAGATCGCCCTCGAGTCCGAAGTCCCCGCGCGGATGGTGCGGCGGGTTGGGAATCAGCACCAGGTGGGCGTGAGCGCCGGGCTCCAGCTCGAGACGGGCGAAATCGATGTCGGTCCAGATGTCGCCGTTGGCGACGAGGAAGGGCCCGGGTCCCAGCAGCGGCAGCGCCCGGAAAATGCCGCCGCCAGTCTCCAGGGGTACGGGGCCCTCTTCGCTCCAGGTGATGCGTACGCCGTAGTCGCGGCCGTCGCCGAGCGCGCCGCGCAACTGCTCGCCGAGCCATGAGAGATTGATGACCACGTCGCGGATGCCGGCGCGCGCCAGCGCTGCCAGGTGCCAGGCGATGAGCGGCTTGCCCGCAACCGGCACGAGTGGCTTGGGAAGCGAGTCGGTGATCGGCCGCATGCGCTCGCCACGCCCGGCCGCCAGCAGCATCGCCTTCATTCGCAAGCAG
>CATPBM010000137.1 GCA_955652625.1 uncultured Steroidobacteraceae bacterium | reverse complement strand
CTGCGGCGAACGGTAAGCTCGTCGTGGTCGGCGAAGGCGGCGCGAGGGTCATCGATCTGCAGGCCGCGCCCTGATGGCAGGCGCTGGCGACACCGTCAGGGTGCCGATCGCGGCGGTCAGCCGGCTCGAGCGGCTGATTTTCGGTCATCGCTCGCTCATCCTGGCGCTGTTCGCGCTCGGCACGGTGCTGCTGGCGGTGATCGGCGTACACGGGCTGCGCATCGACACTTCCTTCAACAAGACGCTTCCGGTGCAGCATGAGTACATGCGCACCTACCTGGATCCCAAGGTAACCGATTTCCGCGGCGCCAACCGCGTGTTGGTTGCGCTCATCGCGCGCGACGGCGACATGTTCACACCGGAGTTCTTTGCGGCGCTGCGCAAGGCGACCGATGAAGTCATTGTCATGGACGGCATCGACCGCACCCGCGTGCAGTCGATCTTTACCCCGAACGTGCGCTATCTCGAGGTGGTGGAGGACGGTATCGAAGCGGGCAACGTGATTCCCGCGGATTTCACGCCGACACCGGCAAACATGGCGCGGGTGCGCGACAACATCCGTAAGGCCGGCATCATCGGGCGTCTCGTCGCCACAGACTTCTCCGGAGCACTGGTGAGCGCGATCGTGCTCGATACGGACGCGCAGGGTAAGCCCGTCGATCCGATCGGGGTCGCGCACGAGCTCGAGCGGCGCGTACGGCAGGCGATCGAGCACCCTGCACCGGGAGCGGCGGCCGCCGCACCCGATGTCCGTGGAATCGACGTGCGCATGATCGGTTTTGCCAAGGTCATGGGCGACATCGCTGACGGGGCCGCCTCGGTCGTCATGTTCGCGATCATCACTCTGGTGCTGACACTGCTCGCGGTGCGCCTCTACTGCCAGTCCTGGCGCGTCGCCTTCGTGCCGATCCTGTGTTCGGTGATCGCAGTGATCTGGCAGCTCGGCGCGCTGGTGCTGCTGCGCTACGGCATCGATCCCATCGGCCTGCTGGTGCCATTCCTGATTTTCGCCATCGGCGTCAGTCACGGAGTGCAGAAGATCAGCGCCGTGAGCGACGCCGCGTTCGAAGGTCTCAACAGCATGGAAGCCGCGCGCCGCACGTTCCGCCAGCTGCTGGCACCGGCGGTGATCGCGCTGCTCGCCGACCTGGTCGGTTTCGTCACCATCCTCATGATCCCGGTGCAGGTAATCCGCGAGATGGCCATCACCGCCAGCATCGGCGTGGCGATCGTCATCCTCACCGACCTGGTCCTGCTGCCGGTGCTGGTCTCGTACGTGCATTTCGATGCCGGTTACCACGCGCGCGTGGAGAAGCGCCAGCGCCGGCTCGCCGTCCTGTGGCAGCACCTGGCGCGCATCACCGGGCGCGCACCGGCGATGAGCATCATCGTGATCGCCGCGGTGCTTGCGGCGCTCGGCTGGTGGAAGGGCCGCGAGACCCCGATCGGCGACACGCAGGCGGGCGTGCCGGAGCTGCGCCCCGACTCGCGCTACAACCGCGACAACGACCTCATCACCACCAGGTTCAGCATCGGCGTCGACGTGCTCACGGCGATCGTGCAGTCGCAGGAGCCGGTGTGCGTCAGTCACGATCTGATGAGCGCCATCGAGCGCTTCGCCTGGCACATGCGCAACGTTCCCGGGGTGCAGGATGTCATCACGCTGCCGTTCATCGCCAAGCTGGCGATCGCCGGCTGGAACGAAGGGAGCCTCAAGTGGCGCAGCATCCCGCGCGAGCAGACCCAGCTCACGCAATCGACGCGCTACATCGAAACCAGCACGGGACTGCTGAACGAGAACTGCGACGTCGTACCGGTGATGATGTTTCTCGCCGACCACCGCGCTGGCACGATCGAGCGCGTGGTGGCGGAGGTGAAGCGCTGGCGCAGCGAGAACCCGGTCACTGGCGCGCGGGTACGCCTGGCTGCCGGCAACGTGGGCGTGATGGCCGCAACCAACGAGACCGTGGAGGCCAAGCAGCTGCGAATTCTGGCCGGCGTATTCGCCGCGGTCATCGTCATGTGCCTGCTGACTTTCCGCTCGGTGGTCGGAACGCTGCTCGTGGTGGTGCCGCTCGCTCTGGTGTCGGTGCTGGTGTACGCCGTCATGGCCCTGGTCGGCATCGGGCTGAAAGTGTCGACGTTGCCCATGGTGGCGCTCGGCGCCGGCATCGGTGTCGACTACGGGATCTATCTGTTCAGCCGCATGCAGGAATTCCTGCACCAGGGACTGTCAGTGCGCGACGCCTATGAGCGCACGCTGCGGGTCACCGGCGCCAGCATTATTTTCACGGGCATCACGCTTGCCATCGGGGTGGCCACCTGGGTGTTCTCGCCGCTGCAGTTCCAGGCCGACATCGGCATCATGCTGACGTTCATGTTCCTGGTGAACATGCTCGCCGCCATCATCCTGCTGCCGGCGCTCGCCGCGTGGCTGGTGCGCCCTTCGGCCGGTCCTGCTCAGCGATAACCAAAGCCGCGCGCCATGAGCGCCGCGCACAGCAGGATCACGACGAACGCGGTGAGCTCGAGCATGAGGCACATCCGCACCCGCCGCATGCGCACCAGCGGCACGTCGGGGGGCGTGCCGGCCTTCAGGCTCCTGT
>CATPBM010000136.1 GCA_955652625.1 uncultured Steroidobacteraceae bacterium | reverse complement strand
TCCGCTGGATAAAGGGATTGGTCCGGGTACATCTCGCCTGCGAGGTTCGCATCGCCCGCCACTTGCCAGCCCGACAGGTAGATCGCATCCAGTCCCGCCTTCACCTGCTGCATCGCCTGGTTACCGGTGAGCGCGCCGAGCGCATTCACGAAGGGCTTGTCGTTCAGATACCGCCAGAGCTTTTCCGCGGTGAGACGCGCGATGGAATGCTCCACGGCAATCGTGCCGCGCAGGCGTACGACGTCAGCCGCCTGATAACCGCGCTTGATACCGCGCCAGCGCGGACTCTCGCGCCAGTTACGCTCGAGATCATCGGCGGTGGGAAGGGATTTGAAAGGGCTCATGGGGCGCGTGCACCTCGGGTATAGGGAAAGCAGTCTGTCAGCTCAGGAGTTCGTAAGCCGGGAGCGTCAGGAATTCGTCGAACACTTCGGCCTTGGTCATCTGCTCGAACAGGCGTGCCGCGGTCGGAAATACTCCGTGCGCGAGCCGCGCCGCGCCAACCTCCTGGTGAATGTGGTCGAGCTCGGCGGTCAGCAGCTCATCGAAGCGCTCCACGGTGATCGGCCGCCCGTCGCTGGTGCGCGCGCCGTGGTGCAGCCATTGCCAAAGCTGCGCGCGGCAGATCTCGGCGGTCGCGGCGTCCTCCATGAGGTGATACAGGGGCACACAGCCGTTGCCGCGCAGCCAGGACTCGAGGTACTGCACGCCTACGCGAATGCACGCGCGCACGCCTGCTTCGGTGATCTCGCCCTCGGGCACCTTGAGCAGATCGCTTGCTGCGACGTTGACGTCCGCACGCAGCACATGCAGCTGATTCGGCCCCGGCATCACCTCATCGAAGGGCTCGCGGGCGATGACGGCCAGTCCCGGATGCGCGATCCAGGTGCCATCGTGCCCGGCGCGCGCCTCACGCAGCTTGTCGGCGCGTACGCGTGCCATCGCGGCTGCGTTCGCCTCGCGGTCGTCGCGGATGGGGATCTGCGCGGCCATGCCGCCCATGGCGTGCGCGCCGCGCCGGTGACAGGTCTTGATCAACAGGTCCACATAGGACTTCAGGAAGTGACGCTCCATGGTCACGGTCGCGCGGTCGGGCAGCAGGCAGTCGGCCCGGTTACGGAATTTCTTGATGAAACTGAAGATGTAGTCCCAGCGTCCGCAATTGAGGCCTGCCGAGTGCTCGCGCAGCTCGTAGAGAATCTCGTCCATCTCGAAGGCCGCGAGAATGGTCTCGATGAGCACCGTGGCCTTGATAGTGCCGCGCGCCATGCCGAGCGCCTCCTGGGCCGCAAGGAACACCTCGTTCCAGAGGCGCGCCTCGAGATGACTCTCCATCTTCGGCAGATAGAAATACGGACCGGTGCCGCGGCGCTTCAGCGCGTCGTGGTTGTTGGCGAGGAACAGCGCGAAGTCGAACAGCGCCGCCGATACGGTCTCACCGTTGATGCGCACGTGCTTCTCGGGCAAGTGCCAGCCGCGCGGGCGCACGATGAGGGTCGCGGTCTGCGCGGCGAGCCGGTAGACCTTGCCGGTGGCCGCATCCTCATAGCTGATCGTGCCGCGCACGGCGTCGGCCAGATTGACCTGGCCGCGCACCACGTTCTCCCAGGTCGGTGAACAGGAGTCTTCGAAGTCGGCCATGAACGCGCGCACCGGCGCGTTCAGCGCGTTGATGATCATCTTGCGATCGATGGGGCCGGTGATCTCCACGCGCCGGTCCAGCAGGTCCGCCGGCACCGGGGAAACGCGCCAGTCCTGCGCGCGCACCGCCGCGGTGGCAGGCAGAAAGTCCGGCATGGCCCCGTCATCGAGCAGTAACTGGCGCTGCGCGCGCAGAGCCAGGAGCTCCAGGCGCCGCGCGTTGAAACGGCGATGCAGGCTCGCGAGCAGCTGCAGAGCGAGCGGCGTCAGCACTTCCTCCGCTCGCTCGATCTTTCCGCCCAGGATCTCGACCTTGGGTCCTGTCTGGTCCCGGGAATGCACCCGGCCGTGCGTCTGGGCCTCCATGTCCGCCCCAGCATACGCGCTTGCCAGGCAAATTTGACCATGGAAACTTCACACTGTTAATTTCACAGAACCTCGCGGTGAACATATGCCGGAACTGCACCACGCTCATGCAGCGCACGGCCGCGCTGCACCGATTGGATCAACCACGGCGCTGTCGCTTGCGATGCTGCTGTCGTCAATCGCGGCGCCCGTGAGCGCGGCGCCCTCGGTCGCCAAGCCGCGGGCACCCTTTGCGAGTGGCGCGGGCGCCGAGGCATCCGCGGATCTGGATGCCGAGCGCGCCAGCGTCAGGGACTGGCGGGTGAGGCGGGTCGATGGGCTGAGCGGCGATGGCGGGTGGCTGACGCTCACGGGCCTGTTCTGGCTCAAAGAGGGCGACAACAGTTTCGGGCGCGCCGCCTCCAACTCCCTGGTGCTGGACAACCCGGCTCTTGCCGACACCGCAGGCTCCTTCGAGCTCACGGGACATAGGGTGCGCTTCATCGCACGCCCGGGCGCGGGCGTGACACACGACGGCCAGCCGGCGACCTCGATCGATATGGCCCCCGACACCACGGCCGAGCCCACGGTGCTCGCCAGTGGCGCGCTGCGCTTCTTCGTCATCGAACGCGCCGGCAACCTCGGCGTGCGCGTACGCGATCTCAACAACCCACACCGCCTGGGGTTCCGCGGCCTGAGCTACTTCCCGGTGAGCACCGCGTGGGTGCTCGACGCGCGCTTCGAGCGCTACCAGCCCGCGCGCCACATCAGGATCATCAACATCCTGGGCATGGAGGAAGAGATGGAGTGCCCGGGCGCGGTGGTCTTCCGGAAGGACGGGCGCGAATGGCGCCTCGACACCGTGCTCGAGCAGCCGGACGACAAGGAGTTGTTCATCATGTTCGCGGACGCCACGAGCGGCCACGAGACCTATGGCGCGGGACGATTCCTCTACATCCCGCTGCCGACAGACGGCACCGCGCGACTGTATTTCAACAAGGCCTACAACCCGCCGTGCGCGCTGAATGACTTTGCGACCTGCCCGCTGCCGCCGTCCCAGAACCGCCTGAAACTGCGAGTGGACGCCGGCGAGAAAACCTACGCGGGCGCGCCCGCGCGCCACTCGTGAGCACGCGGGGAGCCATGGAAGCGGTGCTGGGGATCGGCGGTCTGTTCTTTCGGGCGCGTGACCCGGAGGCTCTGGCCCGCTGGTACCGCGATCACCTCGGTATCGTGATGGTGCCGCCAAACTATGACGAGCCCGTCTGGCAGCAACAGGCCGGCCCTACGGCGTTCGCGCCCTTCGAGGAATCGACGTCCTACTTCGGCAACGAGGCGAACCGCTGGATGGTGAACTTCAGGGTCCGGAGCCTGCCCGCCATGGTGGCGCAACTGCGCGCCGCGGGGATCGCAGTCGAGATCGATCCGCAGACCTATCCCAACGGGCGATTTGCGCGCCTGCAGGACCCGGAAGGCAATCCGATCGAGCTCTGGCAGCCGGCGCCTTAGAATTCCGCGGCGCCGATTATCGCCCTCGCCCTCGCAGGCGCTGCGCCTGCGTGAGCCTCAAGCGCTCCATGACATGTTGCCGGGCGGCAGCCGTGAGCGTCATGCCCGGAGGCGCGGCGTGCGCCCGGAACGCCGCCGCGGCCAAAGCCGCCGGTGGGAACGAGATGGAGGCATCGCTGCGTACCTGAGTGCCGGCGTCGGTCTGCACATAGAACGGCAGGAATGCTCCCCTCGCATTCGCGAGTGATTGGTAGTCGCCCAGGAACAATCCTTGCGAATCCGGCGCCAGATTCAGATCCAACGGCCCGGAAAGGTGCGACTCCTGGAAGGTCGCGCCCCCGTCACGCGAGACCACGATCCAACAGTCGCTCAGGAACACACCGGGGAAGGTGTCGTTGCGCAGGTCGAAGTACGTGACTGCGATGGCACCGTCGGGGCGCACGTTTATGGTGGGGGTAAAGGCCTGTACGGCATGATCCGCGTTGACCTGTGCCGGCGCCGACCAGCTCGCCCCTGCGTCGGAGGAGTGCGTCAGGGCGATGCCATCGCGCTGCCCGCCGGAAAAACGAGCGTCCTGCCAGACAACCTCGATAACACCGCCGGGGCCAACGCTGACCGAAGCGAGGTCCGACCCGTCGCGCACCGCATGGCCGGACTGCGGATCGGTGGTACCGCGGGCCTCCAGGTCCGAGATCATGACCGGGGTTGACCAGGTCGTGCCGTGATCGGCGGACTGCATGGCACGCAGCGACGCAGTGGTCACGCCCCCCGCCGCGGTGTCTATCTGCGTGAAAATGTCGACCACCACGTCGCTGGGAAGTACGACGATCTGGTGGCCGATCGTCTGGCTGGTCGGACCCGGATCGTAAATGTTGCGCGCCGGTTGCCAGCTTGCGCCCGCATCGGCGGTCATCGCAAAGTAGGCGGGACCGGCGATCTGGTTGGGCAGACGGTCCCACACCGCATACACGTAGCTCGAATTGTTGGGATCGGCCGTGATCGAGCCCTTGTCGTTGGAGAACTGCGCGCCGTCCTGGATGAGGGCGATGGGCAGCGTCCAGGTCGCGCCGCCGTCGAGTGATTGAGCCACCAGCATGGCACTGGAGGAGCCCGGCAGCAGCGTCGCGCCGGTGAAGGACAGGGACAGCGCGTACATCCCCCCATTCGGGGAGGCCGTGAGCCACACGTCGGTGGCGCGCGCGTAGTTGCCGGCGTTGCCGCTGTTACCACCGGTGCAGCGGGAAAACGCCGCGCTGGTGAGCCTCCAGCTCATGCCGCCATCAACTGAGCTCGCGAGGCTCACGCCCTGCGCTCCGCCGTCGGACCAGCGGTTCTGCTGCCACCCGGCGATGAGGTTCAGCTGATTCGTCGGATTGACCGCAAGATACGGCTCGGCGGCGGTATCGACGTATAACGTGCCCGTGGGAGTCGCGCCGTCGCACCCCGGCGCGAAGGCGGAAGGCTGCGAGACGCGCACCTGGGGCACGGAGGTGAACGCTGGCGGTACCGGGGGCGCGGGGGGCATGGCAGCGCCGTTGCCGCCGCCACCCCCACACGCTGCCAGCAATGTCAGGAGCGCGACGAGCTGCAGGCCGCGCGCTGCGCATCCGGCGCGGATGCGAAAGCCCGCCCGGCGCGCGCTCAAGTGTCGAGGAAAATAGTGGCGGGATGCTCCAGGCACTCTTTCAACGCCTGGATCATGGCGGCTGCGTCGTAGCCATCTACGAAGCGGTGGTCAAAAGAGGAGGACAGATTCATGGTGCGCCGGATCGCGATAGCGCCATCCACCACCACCGGGCGCTCGAGGGCGCGATTGACGCCGATGATGGCCACTTCCGGAGCGTTGATGATGGGTGTGCTGACAATGCCGCCGAGCTTGCCGAGACTGGTAATGGTGATGGTCGAGCCTGTCAGCTCTTCGCGCTTGGCCTTGTTGGTGCGCGCCGCCTCGCTTACGCGGCGCATCTGCGCCGCCAGGTCCCACAGCGGCAGCGCCTGCGCGTCATGCACCACCGGCACCTTCAGTCCATCGGGCGTCTGCGTCGCGACCCCCAGGTGCACCGCGGCGTAGCGCACGATCACGCCCCGCTCCCCATCGTAGTGCGCATTGCATTGCGGAAAATCCCTGAGCACGCGCACCAGGGCGAGCGCCAGAAACGGCAGGTAGCTAAGGGCTGCCGCCCCTTCGGGCAGCCTGCCATTCAAGTGGCGGCGCAGCGACTCGAGCTCGGT
>CATPBM010000135.1 GCA_955652625.1 uncultured Steroidobacteraceae bacterium | reverse complement strand
TGCTGCTTCAGCGCGGCAAGGGTGCGGACGCGGGCGCCGGCTTCGGTGCGGGCGCCTCCGGCACCGTGTTCGGTGCGCGCGGCGCGACGACCGCGTTGTCACGCGCCACGGCCGTTTTCGCGGCCATTTTCATGATCAACAGCCTGGCGCTCACGTACCTGGCGACCTCCAGCAGCAAGGAGGCGCAGAAGACGATCCTCGATGAGGTTGCGCCCACCAAGCCGGCGCAGATTCCGGGCGCGGCCTCCGCTCCGGCAGTGCCGCCAGCTGCGGCGCCCGCTACGACTCCCGCGCCAGCGCCAGCGCCGAAGTAGCGGCACGGGACGGGCGTGAGGAGTTGCTGATATCGCCGACGTGGTGGAATTGGTAGACACACTAGCTTGAGGGGCTAGCGCCGCAAGGTGTGGGAGTTCGAATCTCCCCGTCGGCACCAAAACGACTTACTGCGCTGCTACAATGCGGGCCCCGAGCCAGGGGGCAGATCGCGTGTCGATCTGCCTTTTTTACGCACCAAGCATGCTGTCGAACTATCTGCCGATCCTGATTTTTCTGATCGTGGCCGCAGGCCTCGCCCTGGTGCTGCTGGGGCTCGGGACCGGCATCGGTCGCTACTTCTCGCGCTTCCACGACGACCGCGCCAAGCTCTCACCCTACGAGTGCGGCTTCGAGCCTTTCGAGGACACACGCTCCAGATTCGACGTGCGCTACTACCTGGTGGCGATCCTTTTCATCGTCTTCGACCTGGAGATCGCGTTCCTGTTTCCCTGGGCAGTCGCGCTCGGCAGGATCGGCCTGTTCGGCCTGCTCGCCATGGGCATCTTCCTCGCCATTCTCGTGGTGGGCTTCATCTACGAGTGGAAGAAGGGGGCGCTCGAGTGGGATTAGCGGCCACTGACGGCCCCGAGGGGGGCCCCGAGGGGTTCGCGCAGCGCGGCTTCCTTACGACCCAGGTGGACAGCCTGGTCAACTGGGCGCGCACCGGATCCCTGTGGCCGATGACCTTCGGGCTGGCGTGCTGCGCGGTGGAGATGATGCACGCGGGCGCTTCGCGCTACGACCTCGATCGCTTCGGCGTCGTGTTCCGGCCCAGCCCGCGACAGTCCGACGTCATGATCGTGGCGGGCACGCTGGTCAACAAGATGGCCCCCGCACTGCGCAAGGTGTACGACCAGATGGCCGAGCCGCGCTGGGTCATCTCCATGGGCTCGTGTGCGAACGGCGGCGGCTACTACCACTACTCGTACGCGGTGGTACGCGGCTGCGACCGCATCGTGCCGGTGGATGTGTACGTGCCGGGCTGTCCGCCGACGGCCGAAGCCCTGGTGTACGGCATTATCCAGCTGCAGAAGAAGATCGCCCGCACGAGCACGATCGCCAGATAGATCAAATGGAGCGGATGAACACTTGAGCGAGCTCACCGAAGCCCTCGCCCTGAAGGTCGACGCGCAGTTGCCTGGCAGTG
This sequence comes from uncultured Steroidobacteraceae bacterium, assembly GCA_955652625.1. Classification (GTDB taxonomy): domain Bacteria; phylum Pseudomonadota; class Gammaproteobacteria; order Steroidobacterales; family Steroidobacteraceae; genus 13-2-20CM-66-19. Next base: position 1,994 of record CATPBM010000135.1, on the reverse strand, counting down.
TGCGGCGCATGCCCGCGCTCGCGCACGAACTCGCCTACGAGACCGACGCGCACCGGCTGCTCGCCGTGTGCCGCACGCTGCGCGATGCGCCGGACCTGAAGTTCGAGATGCTCATGGATCTTGCCGGCGTGGATTACCTGCACTACGGGCTCGATGACTGGCAGACCGAAAGTGCGACGCGTTCGGGGTTCAGTCGCGGACGCGTGGTGCGCAACGACGCGCCCGATCCCGATGCGCCCGGGCGCTTCGCGGTGGTGTACAACCTGCTGTCCATCACCCACAACCAGCGCCTGCGCCTTAGCGTGAAATGCCCGGATACGGCCGAGCCGGTGATCGATTCGGTGGTGCAGGTGTGGGCGGGCGCCAACTGGTTCGAGCGCGAGGCGTTCGACCTGTTCGGCATCCTGTTCCGCGGCCACCCGGACCTGCGGCGCATCCTCACCGACTACGGCTTCATCGGGCATCCCTTCCGCAAGGACTTCCCGCTCATCGGCAACGTCGAGGTGCGCTACGACGCCGAGAAGCAGCGGGTGGTGTACCAGCCGGTGAGCATCACCCCGCGTGTCCTGGTGCCGAAGGTCATTCGCCACGACCACCGTTACGAGCCGGCGCTCAGGGACGAGAAGGTGCCGCGCTGATGGCCGCCACGCCGTTCCCGGAGATCCGCAACTACACCATGAACTTCGGGCCTCAGCACCCCGCGGCCCACGGAGTGCTGCGGCTGGTGCTGGAGCTCGACGGCGAGGTGATCCAGAAGGCCGATCCGCACATCGGCCTGCTGCACCGCGCGACCGAGAAACTCGCCGAGTCCAAACCGTTCAATCAGTCGATCGGTTACATGGACCGGCTCGATTACGTCTCCATGATGTGCAACGAGCACGCCTACGTGCTCGCCATCGAGCGCCTGCTCGGCATCGAGCCGCCCGAGCGCGCGCAGTACATCCGCGTCATGTTCGATGAGCTCACGCGCATCCTGAACCACCTGATGTGGCTCGGCTCGCACGGCCTCGACATCGGCGCGATGACCGTGTTTCTCCTGTGCTTCAAGCAGCGCGAGGAGCTGATGGACGTGTACGAGGCGGTGTCCGGCACGCGCATGCATGCCACCTACTACCGCCCGGGAGGCGTATATCGCGACCTGCCCGATAGCATGCCAAAGTACCAGGCTTCGAAATGGCGCTCGCAGAAGGACGCGGCACGCATGAACGAGGCGCGCACCGGCACCATGCTCGATTTCATCCAGGCGTTCACGGAGACCTTCCCGGCCGCCGTCGACGACTACGAGACGCTGCTCACCGACAACCGCATCTGGAAACAGCGCACCGTCAACATCGGCGTGGTAGGGCCTGAGCGCGCGCTGCAGCTCGGGTTCTCCGGAGCGATGTTGCGCGGCTCAGGCATTGCCTGGGACCTGCGCAAGAAGCAGCCCTACGAAGTCTACGAGTGCATGGATTTTGATATTCCAGTGGGCGTGCATGGCGATTGCTATGACCGCTACCTCGTGCGCGTCGAGGAGATGCGGCAGTCAAACCGTATCGTGCGCCAGTGTATCGCTTGGCTTAAGGAGCATCCCGGCCCCGTCATGGTCGAGGATCAGAAGATCCGCGCGCCCTCGCGTGAGCAGATGAAAGAGGACATGGAATCCTTGATCCACCACTTCAAGTTCTTTACCGAAGGCTATTGCGTGCCCGCCGGCGACACCTATGCAGCGGTCGAGGCGCCGAAGGGTGAGTTTGGGATTTATCTCGTCTCCGACGGCGCCAACAAGCCCTATCGGGTCAAATGCCGCGCACCGGGATTTGCGCACCTCGCGGCGCTCGATGAGATGGTGCGTGGACACATGCTGGCGGACGTGGTTGCGATGATCGGCACGCAGGATCTCGTGTTCGGGGAGATCGATCGTTGAGCCCGCAGGCGAAAAATGCGCTCAACGAGCAGACGCGCGCAGAAATTGATCATTGGATCACGAAGTTCCCGCCCGGGCGGGCTCGCTC
>CATPBM010000134.1 GCA_955652625.1 uncultured Steroidobacteraceae bacterium | reverse complement strand
CTGCACGCTGCTCACTCGCCGCTCATCCCAAGGTTCTGCACCAGGAACGAGTAGATGTCGGCGCTGTGCTCGATCGCCTGCGTGACCGTCTCGCCCCCGCCGTGGCCTGAAGACAGGTCCACGGCCAGCAATATGGGTGCGCGCCCCGCCTGCGCTGCCTGCAGCGCCGCGGCGAACTTGAAGGAATGCATCGGCATGACCCGTGTGTCATGGTCGCCGGTGACCACCATGGTGGCCGGGTAGTGAACCCCGCGGCGCACGTTGTGCACCGGCGAGTACGCGTACAGCGCCCTGAATTCCTGCCGGTCCTGCGGTGAGCCGTAATCCCCTTCCCACCCCGCGCCTTGCCCAAAGCGGTTGAAGCGCAGCATGTCGAGCACACCGACCTGCGCGACGGCTGCGCCGAACAGCTCGGGGCGCTGGGTGAGACAGGCACCGACGAGCAGCCCGCCGTTCGAGCGGCCATGAATCGCGAGCCGCCGTACCGATGTGTAGTGCCCGGCGATCAACCACTGGGCCGCGGCGAGAAAATCGTCGAACCCGACCTGTTTGTGCGTGCGGATGGCCTGCCGATGCCATGCCTCACCGTACTCCCCACCGCCGCGAATGTTCGCTATGGCGAGTACCCCTCCCATCTCGAGCCAGGCTATACGCGCGGGGCTGAAGAGCGGCAGGATCGACTGTCCGAAACCCCCGTATCCGTAGAGCAGCAGCGGGTTGTCAGCGGTGAGGTTGAGGCCCTTGCGGTACGCCAGCAGCATCGGGATACGCGTGCCGTCCTTGCCCGGATAGAACACCTGGCGCTCCTCGAACAACGCCGGATCGAACGCCACCCGCGGCGCGTGAAACAGCGTGCTCTCGCCCGACTCGAGGTCGTAGCGGTAGATGGTCGGCGGGGTGATGAGATCGGTGAACGCGTAGAAGGTCTCCCGATCCTCGGTATGTCCATCGAAGCCGAGGACCTGCCCCGGGCCTGGCAGTTTGACCTCGCGGCGCGGTGTGCCGTCCAGATCGTAGGTCATGACGCGGCTGTGCGCATCGTGCAGGGCCTTGACGATCAGCTGATGGCCGACCAGGGTCACGCTTCTGCCGCTCAGGTCAATGGCGTCCCGGCCCTCAGCGATCACGCTCTTCCAGTTCTCCCGCGCGGGATTGGCGGGGTCTATGGCGAGCACGCGTCCGTTGGGGGCACTGAGCGTCGTCAGGAAATACAGCCGGCCGCCGGCGGCGCCGATATAGGCGTAGGCGGCGTCAAATCCGGTTGCCACGGGGGTCGGGGTCGGCGCAGGCGCCGCAAGGTCCACGAGATACAGTTCCTCGCGGCCCTTGTCCCCCACCTCGCCTTCCCCGGCCAGCACGACCAGCCAGCGGCCATCCGGGGTGAGGTACGGCTCGAATTGCCGCTCCGGATGCGCCTCGCTCGCGAGCATGCGCCGGTCGCTTGCTGCGGGGGTGCCAAGAGCGTGGTAGTAGAGCGCGTTGCCCAGATCCTGAGTGCTCAGTTCCGTCCCCGCCTGCGGCGCAGGAAACGCGCTGTAGTACAGGCCTTTCCCGTCCGCAGTGAAGACCGGCCGGTAGTACTTGGTGAATCGCAGGGCATCCGGGAGATCCTGACCGCTGGCGAGATCGCGGATATGCCACTCGGTCCAGTCCGAGCCTGCCAGGGAAATTCCGTAGGCCATCAGCGTGCCACTGCGATTCGGCACGTACCCGGTCACGACCGGGTGGCCCGCCCCTGGCAGCCCGTTCGGATCAAGAGCTACGGCCGGCGGAGCGGTGAGCCCGGTCAGCTGCAGGAGCACGCTCTGATCCTGGCGCCCGCTGTTGCTGGTGTAGAAGTAGCGCCCGTTCGCCTGAAACGGAATCCCGGTTTTCTCAAAGTCATACAGTTCCGCGATGCGTGCGCGCAGGCGCGCACGCTGTGGGATCGCCGCGAGATAGCTGGCGGTCAGCTGCGCCTCGGCGCTCACCCAGGCGCGGGTTTGCGGGGAATCAAGGTCCTCGAGCCAGCGATACGGGTCGGCGACCGCGGTGCCGTGGTAGTCATCGACCACCGTCGCGCGCGCAGCCGGTGGATACTGCAGCCGGGCCGGGGCTCGCAGCATCGAAGCGCAGCCCCAGAGTCCCGCCAGGGTTACTGCCAGACACGCGCCCAGGAGCATCAGTTCGCCGCGGCTAGCGCTCATGCGATTCTGCAAACACGGTGCGGCCGCCTATGACGGTGCGCAGCACGCGCGTCTTGAAGATCTCCTCCGGCGTCGCGCGCAGCAGATCCCGGTCGAGCACCACGAAATCCGCGAGCTGCCCGGGGGCGAGGCGGCCCTTGATGTTTTCCCTGCCCTCCGCATAGGCCGCGCCCTGCGTATAGGCGTGGATCGCCTGCGCGATGCTCAAGCGCTCCTCGGGAAAGTAGACCGCGTTGTGCGCGCTGCCGGGCGTCTCCATGCGCGTGACGGCCGCATAGAGCCCGCGCAACGGTGAGACCGGCTCCACCGGATAGTCCGTGCCGAAGGCGAGCGGAATGCCGTGATCGAGCATGCTCTTCCACGCATAGGAGTAGCGCGCGCGCTCGGGTCCGAGACGCTCCTGCACCCAGCGTAGGTCCGTCAATAAGTGACACGGCTGCATGGAGGCGATCACGTGCAGCGCCGCCTGACGCTCGAGATCGGGCGCGGCGATCACCTGGTCGTGCTCGATACGAAAGCGCAGGCCCTCGCGCTGCGCCGGCGGCAGCGCCGCTTGCGCGGCGGCAAAGGCGTGCAGCGCCATACTGACCGCGCGATCGCCGATGGCGTGAAAGCCGATCTGAAAGCCGAGCCGCGCGCGCTCGATGGTCATCTCATCAAGGCGTGCCTGCTCGTAGCCCGCAAGCCCGCGGTTTTGCGGGTCATCGCTGTACGGCGCGTTCAGTGCGGCAGTGTGCGAGCCGAGCGAGCCGTCCATGAAGCCCTTGAGCATGCCGGTATGCAGCATGACATCGTCCGGGCGGTGGGCGGCACGCTGCCGGGTTAGCACTGCGGGGGGGTCGCTGAAGGTGAGCCACTCACTCACCCTCAGGGGCAGTTTGCCTTCGCGTTCCATCTGCTCGTACACGCGGAAATCCTCCCAGGAGGAGTAGTCCTGCACGGAAGTGACGCCATGGCGGATGGCCTCGGCGGCGGCGATCTCGAGAGCCTGGCGGCGCAGCTTTGTGGTGGGCGGTGGAATCTTCGCCTCGTACATGCCCTTGGCGGTTTCGCGCAGGATCCCGGTCAGCTCACCGGATGCGTCGCGGTCGAGCTTTCCGCCTGGCGGATCGGGCGTTGCGCGAGTAAGGCCCCAGGCCTTGAGCGCTGCGCTGTTGGCCACGGCAATGTGGTCGTCCACCCGGCTGAACATCGCCGGATGGTTGCCGGTGAGCGGGTCCAGATCCGAACGCGAGGGGAGCCGTGCGTCCTGCCAGAGCGTGTGGTCCCAGCCCCCCCCCGCAGCCAGGCCCCCGGCGCGGCACGCTTAGCCGCCGCCTGCACCCGCGAGAGCATCTCATTCAGTGAGGCGCTGCCGCGCAAGCCCGCCTGCAGCGCCAGCGCGCCGGCTTGCGCCAGATGCACGTGCGCGTCCTCGAAGCCGGGCATGACGAAGGCGCCCTTCAGGTCGATGATCTCGGTGGCGGGCCCCCGCAGACGGGACACCTCTTCGTCGGAACCCGCGGCGAGGATGCGATCGCCACCGAGGGCGAGCGCCGCAACGCGCTGCGGCTGCGCGCTGGTAAGCGCCTCGCCCGTCAGCACGTTGCCGTGCAGGAAGATGCGGTCCGCCGCAGGGCCCTCGGCCGCCAGCGCTGAACCCGCCACCAGGCACATCAGCCACTCCCTGCGCATCAAATCACCCCCGCTTGCCGCGGACTCCGATCCGGCCGGCAGCAATTATGCCCAACCATGGCGGCGCTGGCGGCGCTCAAGCTTGTAGAATCGGCCCCATGCTTGGGCGTGACTTACGGGCGACTCCGGCGCCGCGACACATCGGGATTGTCGCCTGCTCGGCCGAGGGCGCCGCGCTCTGCTACCGCACGGTGTGCGTGGAAGGCGCGCAGTACTTCGGCGCGCTCGATCACCCCGAGGTCTCGATGCACACGCACTCACTCGCCGACTACATGAAGTGCATCGGCCGTGGCGACTGGCCGGGGGTCGCGGAGCTGATGCTGTCCTCGGCGCAGAAGCTCGCCAGAGTGGGCGCCGATTTTCTCATCTGCCCCGACAACACCATTCACCAGGCGTTGCCGTGGGTTATCAGGCGCTCCCCGCTCCCGTGGATGCACATCGCGGAAGTCGTCGCCGCCCAGGCGGTCGAGCGCGGATTTCACCGCCTCGGCATCACCGGCACGCGCTATCTCATCGACAGCGAGGTGTATCCGGAGAAGCTGAGCGCACGCGGACTCGGGTATCTGCGTCCCAACCCGGTCGAACGCGCCGAGATCAATCGCATCATTTTCAGCGAGCTGATCGCGGGAATTTTCACCCCCGAAGCGATCGCCTACTTCCAGCGTGTCATTGGCCGCATGAAGGACGAGGGCTGTGACGCAGTGGTACTCGGCTGCACCGAAATCCCGCTGATCATGAACGACGGCAACTCCCCGCTGCCGACACTCGACTCCACGCGCCTGCTGGCGCACGCGGCGCTGCGCCGCGCAGCAGGCCGCAAGCTCCCCGCGTAACAGCGCACATCCCTCGCCCGCGGGGGCGCGCCCGGGTGGCGCGCCCGGGTGGCGCGCTCAGGATCCAACAGCGGGTGCGGGCGCGACTACTTCTTCTCGAGCTTGAAGGACATCTTTACCTTCGCCCGATACGCCTTCACTTTGCCCTTCTCGACCGCCATGTCGAGCTGCACGACCTCGGCGACCCGCAGGTCGCGCAGCGACTTGCCGGCCGCAGCGACCGCCGCACCCGCGGCCTTTTCCCAGGACTCACTGCTCGT
>CATPBM010000133.1 GCA_955652625.1 uncultured Steroidobacteraceae bacterium | reverse complement strand
GGCCACCACCGGCTTTTGATGCAGCAGCTGCGATTGCGCCACGTACGCGGCCATCCACGCCCCACCCTGCTTGTTGTCGCGCGCAAAGAAGTCGGCGAGGAACAGCGCCAGCGGTTTGCCGTCGGCGTCGGATACCTCGAAGACCCGCACGTCAGACTGGTAGACCGGAAGGTCCTGGCGCTCCTTGAAGGAAAGGCCGTAGAGCTCGTGCGCGGCGTAAAACACCCCGTGCCGCAGCACGTGATCGAGCTCGAAGTACGGCGCGACGCGCGCCTGGTCGAAACTGTAGCGCGCCTTGCGCACCTGCTCGGCATAGAACGACCAGTCCCAGGGTTGCAGGGTGAACGCGGGCGTGCCGCTGGCGGCGGCCTGCTGATCGATCAGCCTCTGGATGTCCGCCGCCTCGGCGCGCGCCCGCGCCAGCGCCGCCGGGGCTACCTGGCCGATCATGTCGCGCACCGCCCCCGGGGTGCCCGCCGACTCGTCCTCGAGCTGGTAGGCCGCATGGCTCGGGTAGCCGAGAAGCGCGGCGCGCTCGGCGCGCAGTTTCACCAGCTCGGCGATCACAGGCCGGTTGTCGGTGTCCCCGCTCAGGCCCCGCCCGATCGACGCCTTGTAGATGCGCTCGCGCAGCGTGCGGTTCGTCAACTGCGCCAGCACCGGCTGGTTGGTAGTGTTCTGCAGCGCGATGAGCCACTTGCCGGTGCGGCCGCGCGCCGCTGCCGCCTGCGCGGCAGCGCCGATCTGTTCCGGCGACAGGCCATCGAGGTCGTGCACGCTCTCGACCGCCACGGCGCCGTCGGCCGTGGCCTTGAGGACGTTCTGCTTGAAGCGCGTGGTGAGCGAGGAGATTGACTTGTTGAGGTCGCGCAGATGCGTTTTCTGCTCCTTTGTGAGTCGCGCGCCGGCGCGCACGAACTCGGTGTGGTAACGCGACAGCAGCTGCAGCGACTCCGGGTCCAGATGCAGGCTCGTGCGCTTGTTGTAGAGGCCGTCGACACGCGCCCACAGGGCGGTGTCGAGGTGGATCGCATCCTCCTGCGCAGTGAGCCTGGGCGCCATCTCGGTGTCGATACGCTGCATTTCCGGATCGGTGTTGCAGGCGTTGAGCCGCGAGAACGTCATCTCCACTCGCTTCAGCAGCTGCCCGGAGCGCTCAAGCGCCACGATGGTGTTGTCGAGGGTCGCCGGTTCGCGGTTATGAGCGATGCGCGACACTTCCTCGAGCTGCTCGCGCATGCCCGCCTCGAACGCCGGCAGATAGTCGCTGTCGCGAATGCGATCAAAGAGCGGCAGCTCAAAGGCGAGCTTGCTCGGCTGCGCGAACGGGTTGTCAGCCATTGCGGAGGTCCTTGCGGGTTGATGTCCAGGGGCATCGGTGACGGCGTGTGCGGACATGGTGAATGCGACGGCGAGTAAACCGAGGTACGCGGTTCTCATGATGATCCTTGGGTTTGCGCCCGCCGGCCGTATGGCGTTAGGCCGCTGGCGGCACGCAATGGTATCCTTCGCGGCCGCTTAATGCGCGCCAATCGGTGCGCCCAGGCGTGGCGCGGCCCTCAGGCGGCGCGTTCCCGACCACACGGACCTTCGCACATGAGCATCACACAGGACCAGGTCGTCAGCATTCACTACACACTCGCGGACGACGCCGGGGAGATCCTCGACCACTCCGCCGAGGGCGCGCCGCTCGCGTACCTGCACGGTCGCGGCAATCTCATACCTGGTCTCGAGCGCGAGCTCACCGGCAAGAGCGCGGGGGACAGGCTGCGGGTGAAGATCCCCCCGGCGGACGGCTATGGCGAGTACGACGCGGCTCTGGTGCAGCGCGTGCCGCGCCGCGCTCTCAAGGGGGTGGCTGACCTCAGGGTGGGCATGCGCGTGCAGGCGCAGACTGCTCAGGGCGCGCGCACCGTCACTGTCACTCACATCATCGGCGATATGATCACTCTCGACGGCAATCATCCCCTTGCCGGCAAGAACCTCACCTTCGAAGTCCAGGTGGCCGAGGTGCGTTCCGCCACCGCGGAAGAGCTCTCGCACGGTCACGTGCACGGACCCGGTGGCCACCATCACTGAAGGTCGTCCGCGCCGCCATCCTCCTCCTCTGCTGCCAGGCGCGCGAACACCGCCCGCATGCCATCCACACGCCTGAGATACTCGCGCGGATCGTGAGCGCCGCAGCGCTCGCCGTCTGCGAAGCGAAAGCCCCGTTGCGCGTACTGCGCCGCCGCGCCGGCGCCGCACAGGTGCACGATGGCCGCCAGATGCTGGCGCTGCGCAAGGCTCGCGGCACTGAGCCGTGGACGCGCCAGGATTCCCGTGACCTTCAGATCCAGGTACCCCGCGGTCAACTCCACGGCATCGCCCGGCAGCACGCGCAGATACAGGTTGTTGAACCAGCACGCGTGCCAGTCATTCCACGCACCCTCGCGCGCTAGCGCGTGATGACGGATGCAGTAGTGCCGCGCCTCGGCAAAGGTGCCGTCGGTTATCTGGTACATGCCTACGGCGCTCGAGGCCGGGCGGTAGAGCTCAAAAGGCTTCACCGCCCATGACCAGCGCCAGTACGTGCGCACTAGTGGGTTGCCCGAACCCTCGACCTGGGCGAGTGCGGCCAGCAGATCCGGCGTAATGGCCTGCGTTGCATGGCGGCGGAACAGCGGCGCGTAGTCGCGCCAGGTCTCCTGCGGCGTCTTGTACAGCGCGCCGCTCACCGGGAAGAACAGTTCGGTCGGCTTGCGCACTACCTGGTACAGCGCATTGACGGCGAGCGCGGTGCTGCCTGCCAGCAGCAGGCAGATCAGGATGCGTCCCGTGAGCGGGGTCTGTCTCCATCGCCCCAGCCATCGCCGCGTCGCCGGCGTCGGCCCCCAGCGCAGGCGCCGCGTGCGGCCCCTGCCGGCGTTGCGCTCGAGCGAGCCCGCGCCTGGCCGCGTCGCCATCAGCCGCGCCCCGGTGCACGGATCGCCGCTCGTGCACTAACATGCAGCGCGCGGGCGCCGGGAGCGCGGGAGCCACACGTGTCGGGTGAATCCGTGGAGATTGAGACCGGCCGCGATCCGGCGGCGGCGGTGATCTGGCTGCACGGCCTGGGGGCGGACGGCCATGACTTCGAGCCGATCGTGCCCGAGCTGGTGCGGCCGGGGGAGCGCGCGCTGCGTTTCGTCTTTCCGCACGCGCCGATCCGTCCGGTGACGCTGAACAGCGGGTACGCCATGCGCGCGTGGTACGACATCATCGCGCTCGATCGGCGCGCGCCCCAGGACGAGAGCGGGATTCGCGCCTCACAGGCGGCGATCACTGCCCTGATCCGCCGCGAAAACGCGCGCGGCATCCCGAGCGAGCGCATCGTGCTGGCGGGCTTTTCCCAGGGCGGCGCCCTGGCGCTGTTCGCCGGAGTGCGCTATCCGGAGACGCTCGCAGGCATCATGGGACTCTCCTGCTACCAGCTGCTCGGGCACAGTCTTGCCACCGAGCGCCTGCCTGCGAACCAGGCGACACCCATCTTTCTCGCGCACGGTCTTGAGGATCCCGTGGTCGCGCCGGTACTCGGTGAGGAGGCTCGCCGGCAGCTCGCGGCGGCCGGTTATGGGGTTGAGTGGCATGCGTATAGCATGCCTCACGCCGTCTGCGCGCAGGAGGTCACCGACATCGCAGCGTGGCTGCACCGCGTGCTGTAACGCACGCCGCCAAGTCGCCTGGTGGCGGCCTGGCGGATGGCCTGTTGAGCGCCGCTGACCGGGGGGCGGTCTAGCGTCCCTGCCCTCGTTCGGGCGGGCGGTCGCCCTCCTGACGGTCGTGACCGCCGCCCTGTGGGGCCGGCGCGCGCGCCGGCGCCTGCTGCACGTGCGGCGCCGCCTGATACTGGGGCAGCGCGTGCGGCGGGGCTTGATACTGGGGCTGCGCGTGCGCCTGCGGAGCGCGTGGGGTTTCGGAGCCGCCCCGGGGAGGCTGCGAATACGCCTGCGCAGGACGCGGGCTCTCATAGCCGCCACGCGGGTGCTGCGAGGATGGCTGCGGAACACGCGGAGCACTCTCATATCCAGTGCGCCCACCATAACCGGCACGGTTACTGAGTTCCGGGCGCTGCGCCGGCGGCGGCCGGTCGGCCCGGTTCAACGCGGCCGACGGGGGCCGGTCGGTCCGGTTCACGGCGGCGGACGGCGTGTGGCCAGGCCGATCGGTTCCATTCAGGACAGCGGCTGGCGTGTGGGCAGGCCGGTCGGTTCCATTCAGGACAGCGGCTGGCGTGTGGGCAGGCCGGTCGGTCCGGCTC
>CATPBM010000132.1 GCA_955652625.1 uncultured Steroidobacteraceae bacterium | reverse complement strand
TTCTTTCACCTAGACCACCCACGATGGGGGCGAACCGAGAAAAGCCAAGCGCGGCGGACGCCGCGCAAATCGCCCGGCGCAAGGCCCCCGCCTCTGCGCCTAGTATATCCGAAGCCATTGCAGCGCCGGCCCTACCGTGTAGACCGAACCGCACACCACCACGCGATCGCCCAGCCGCGCGGCGGCCCGCGCCAGCTCACAGCCTTGGGTCACCGATGCCGCGAGCTGCACGGCATGCGCCGGACGCGCGAGGCGCGCGGCCAGCTGCGCCGCGCTCGCGCCGCGCGCACCGGGCAGCGCGCACACGATCCAGCGGTCGATGACTTCCTCGAGCGCCGCAGCGATCGCGCCGGCGTCCTTGTCCCGAGCACGCCGATCACGGCGAACGTTCGTCCGGCGGCGCGCCCCGGTTCGCTCGGCGGCAGTGCCCGCTCGCGCAGCTGCGCGGCCAGCACCTCGGCCGCGGGCTCGTTGTGTGCGATGTCCAGGACCCACTCGACCGCACCGGGCACGATCTGGAAGCGTCCCGCGAGACGCACCCCGGCAAGCCCCGCGCTGACGCTGCGCTCATCGAGCGCCGCGAGCCGGCGCGCGAGGCGCACTGCCCCGACGCGCGAGTTTGGCCCGGTGCCGAGGGCCTCAACCGCGGCGAGGGCCGTCGCGGCGTTGCGATACTGGATGGAACCAGCGAGCGCGGAGGGCGGCAAGCCGCGCAGCGCCAGCCGCAAGCCATCGTAGTCCCAGAGCGTCCCGCGCACCCGCCACTTGAAGTCGCGCTCCGCCACCACGGCGCGCGCGCCGAGGGTGTCGATGGCGGCGAATACACTCGGCGGCATTTGTGGTGTGCCGAGCACCGCCGGGCGCCCGGCGCGGAAGATGCCCGCCTTCTCCGTGCCGATGAGCTCGAGCGTGTCGCCGAGCCAGTCGCGGTGGTCAAGGCCGACGGAAGCCACAACGGCGACGTCCGCGCCGATGAGATTGGTGGCGTCGAGCCGCCCGCCCAGCCCTACTTCCAGAACTGCGACCGCGACCCGCCGTTGCGCGAAGATCAACAGCGCGGCCAGCGTGTTGTATTCGAAGAAGGTGAGCGTAGTTTCACCGCGGGCGGCCTCGATGCGCTCGAACGCACCGACCAGCTCCTGATCGCCAACTTCCTGGCCGTCGATACGGATGCGCTCGTTGTAGCGGATGAAGTGCGGGGAGGTGAACAGACCCGTGGATGCGCCCTGCGCGCCGAGCAACGCTTCGAGGTGTGCAGCCGTTGAGCCCTTGCCGTTGGTGCCGCCGACGGTGATGACCGGAAACTCAGGCTCTGACACCCCGAGCGCACGCGCCACGGCGCTGACGCGCGTGAGATCCATGTCGATGCTCTTGGGGTGCACCGACTCCTGCAGCGTGAGCCACTCGGCGAGCGTGCGCATGCGCGCATTCAGGCGGCGGCGGCCGGGAGCTTCAGCAGCAGGCGCAGCACCGTGCCGATCTTGTCGCGCATGTCGCGGCGGTCGACGATCATGTCGATCGCGCCGTGATCGAGGAGGAACTCGCTGCGCTGAAAGCCCTCCGGCAGGGTCTCGCGCACGGTCTGCTGGATGACGCGCGGGCCGGCGAAGCCGATCAGTGCGCGCGGCTCGGCGAGGTTCAGGTCCCCGAGCAGCGCCAGACTCGCCGACACCCCGCCGGTGGTGGGGTCGGTGAGCACGGATATGAACGGCAGGTGCGCCTGCGCCAGGCGCGACAGCGCGGCGGCGGTCTTGGCCATCTGCAGCAGCGAGTACAGTGCCTCCTGCATGCGCGCGCCGCCGCTCGCGGAAAAGCACACGAACGGGCGGCGCTCCTGGATGCAGTAGTCAACCCCGCGCTTGAAGCGCTCGCCGACCACCGAGCCCATCGAGCCCCCCAGGAACTGGAACTCGAAGGCGCAGGCAACGATCGGCAGCGCGTGCAGCGTGCCGGCGAGCACCACGAGCGCATCGCTCTCACCGGTCGCCTTTTGCGCCTGAGCGAGCCGCTCGCGATAGCGCTTGCTGTCGCGGAACTTCAGCGGATCTTCGGGCGAGATGCCGGCGCCGATTTCCTCCCCGGTTTCGGGGTCCAGGAAGCGCTCGAGCCGCTCACGCGCACCCATGCGCATGTGATGACTGCACTTGGGGCAGACATAGAGGTTGCGCTCGAGCTCGGCGCGATAGAGCACGGCATCGCACGCCGGGCATTTGATCCACAGGCCCTCCGGAACCGAGCGCGTGCGCCGCTCGGTCTTGATGCGGGAGGGCATGATCTTTTCAAACCAGGACATAAGCTAAGGGGATCATAGCCGATCAGGGCGGGAAGGCCTCCCGTGCACCGCCCACCGGCAGGGCGAACGCGGCCGGGTAGCGCACCGACATCAGGTACAGCCCCGCCGCTGGCGCCGTGGCCGCATTTTGCGTGCGGTCGCGCCCCTCGAGGACCTCGCCGGCCCACCCAGGCGGCGCCTCCTGCTTGCCGATGGCAATCAGCAGGCCGGCAATGTTGCGCATCATGTGGTGCAGGAAAGCGTTCGCGGTAGCCTCGATGATCACCCAGTCGCCGCGCCGCTCCACCGTGAGGCGCTCCAGGCGCCGCACCGGTGAGCGGGCCTGACAGTCCGAGGAGCGGAAGGCGCTGAAGTCATGCTCGCCGTGCAGCAGGGGCGCCGCTTCAGCCATGCGCTCGTGATCCAGGGGCCGATGGATCCAGGCCACGCGCCGCGCGAGGAGCGCGGAGCGCGCCAGGCGGTTGAGGATCAGGTAGCGGTAGGTACGCGCCTGCGCGCCGTAGCGCGCATGAAAATGCGCCGGCACCGGGGCGGCCCAGGCAACACTCACATCCCGGGGCAGCTCGCTGTTGGCACCGAGGACCCACCCACGGGTAGTGCGCAGCGCGTGCGTATCGAAGTGCGCTACCTGGCCGTGAGCGTGCACGCCGGCATCAGTGCGCCCGGCGCACACCAGGGCCAGGGGTTCGGCGGCGATGCGCCCGAGCGCCTGCTCGATCACCTGCTGGACGGTGCGCAGCGAGGCCTGCGCCTGCCAGCCTGCAAAATCCGCCCCGTCGTACTCGATGCCGACGGCGATTCTGAGCACCAGGTACGGGCCTCGTAGCGAAAGGCGGCGCTGGCGCGCTCTAGCCTGGGAGCGACTCCATCAGGCGCTGCGCTTCCTGCTTCTGCGCGGCCGAGCCTTCGTTGAGCACTTCCTCGAGAATGTTGCGCGCGCCGTCGGGGTCGCCCATGTCCATGTAGGCACGCGCCAGATCGAGCTTGGTGCCGACTTCACTCATGGTCACCGGCTCGAGATCCGGCAGCGCCAGCTCTTCCGAGGAGAGCCTCTGCGTGGCGGCGAAGGCGGTATCCGGCACCGTGGCGGTGCCCACGTCCAGATCCAGGCCACCGTTGCTCGCATGCGTCCTGGTCGCGGTACCGACGTCGAATTCCACCTCGCCCGGATGAGCCGCAGCCGGGTGCGTGCCAGTCGCATCGCCCACGTCCACGTCGACTGAGTGGTTCGAGAGCGCTGCGAGGCGCGAGGTCGGCGACGCATCCGGAATTGCGAGACTGGTCTGCGTGAGCGCTGACTCGAGCTCGCTCTGCTCGAACTGCCACGCGCCAGTGGAGGTACCGGTCTCCTCCTTCTTGCGCGTGCGCGTGTCTTCCATCATCTGGCGCGAGCGATCATCGAGCCCTACGACCATAGTGGGCCCATCCGGAGTGGAGCTGGATCCGGCGGCAATACCGGGCTGGTCCACGGTGTCGACCCCCACATCCAGCCCCAGATCATCGATTGCAAGCTCCGCCGTCTGGTCGGTGCCGCCACCCTGTCTCAACGCCGTCTCGACCTTCTGCCGAAGGGTGGGGTTGGCCGCGCTGCTGAGCGCGGGCTGCTCAACCGTCGGACCCTCGATTTCTGCGGTGGTGCCGCTCGCGTCCCGGCCCATGCGCGCCGTCATCTGGCGGGTGGTACCGGTGGTGTTGAGGAAACTGCCCTCGAGCAGCGCCGCGTTGCGATCCGTGACATTGGTCGTGCCGGCATCGCGATCGCCCACGGCGGAGCCAATGTCCAGGTCCACGCCCTGCGGAGCATCGCCGGGCACGGGCTCGCCGAGCAGATCGAAGTCGACGCGGCTCTGGCCGCCTTCCAGGTCGAGGTCTACGCCGCCCGCGGCCGCGCCGCCCACGCCAGCGCTGCCCGTGAACAAGGGGTCCTCGGGCGCGAGCTGCTTGCCCATGATGAGGATCTTTTCCCATTCCCCGGGCGCGGCATCGGCCCTGGAGTCGGCCAGCTCACGCGCGCTCTGCAGGAACTG
>CATPBM010000131.1 GCA_955652625.1 uncultured Steroidobacteraceae bacterium | reverse complement strand
GGATCCGCCCCGTGGCGTGCGCGAGCCCCCGCTCACGCTGCCGGAGATGCGCGCGCGGGACCCGCTGGTGCCGCGCGAGTTGCCCATCGTCGAGGCGCATGAACTGCCGGGGCTACCGGGCCTGGGCGCGGCGCGGGACGGCGCTGATGTGCCGCCCGGGCAGGGCGCGGATGATGAGGAGGGGGCGGACCCGGCGCGGGCCGCGTCCGCCATCCCGGGCGTCGCCTCCGAAGCTCCCGCGCCCGGCGCCGCCCTGAGGCGCGAAGTGCTCCCGGCGCTGCCGGCTGCGCCGCCGCCGGTGGTCGATTGGCCTCCGGACCGTGCGCGGCGCATCGTGGCCCTGCGGCTCGTGGCGCCCCTTCCCGAGCGCTTCGCCGGGCGCTCGCTGCGCCAGGCGCTGGCGGCGGAAGGGTTCGTCCTCGGCCAGTTCGCGATCTTCCACAAGCCCGACGAGGAGCACCGCTCGGTGCTGAGCGCGGCGAGCCTGACCCGTCCGGGCACTTTCGACATGGACACCATGGACTCGCAGCACTACGGTGGCCTGTCGCTGTTCGCCGTGCTGCCCGGTCCGAAGGCTCCGCCGCAGGCGTTCGATGAGCTGGTGTTCACGGCGCGCAGTCTCAACGAGCGCCTGCATGGGGTGCTGCAGGACGAGCTGGGGAGCCCGCTCACTCCTGCGCGCATCGCGTTCATGCGCGAGCGCCTGGGTGCGGAAGCGGCCTCGTGAGAGCCGCGCCGGCGGCCCGCGCAGCCGAGCTGCGCGCGCAGATTGCGCAGCACGACTACCGTTACTACGTGCTCGATGAACCGCAGGTATCCGACGCCGAATACGACGGGCTGATGCAGGAGCTGCGTGCGCTGGAGGCGGCGCACCCGGGGCTCGTCACCCCCGACTCCCCGACGCAGCGCGTGGCGGGCACCCCCAGCGCTGCCTTCGGCCAGGTCGTGCACCAGGTACCGATGCTGTCGCTCGACAACGCCTTCACGGAGGAGGACCTGCTGGCGTTCGACCGTCGTATCCATGAGCGCTTAGGTCGCGAAGGCGATCTGGACTATGTCGCGGAGCCCAAGCTCGATGGCCTCGCGGTGACGGTGATCTACCGCGACGGGGCCTTCGAGCGCGCCGCGACACGCGGCGACGGCGTCACGGGCGAAGAGGTCACCGCCAACGTGCGCACCATCCGCGGCGTACCGCAGCGCCTGCGCGCACCGGTCCCGCCCCTGCTGGAGGCGCGCTGCGAGGTGTTCATGCCGCTGGCAGGATTCGAGCGCATGAACGCCCTGGCGCGCGAGCGCGGCGAGAAGGTTTTCGTCAACCCGCGCAATGCAGCCGCGGGAAGCCTGCGCCAGCTCGACGCACGCATCACCGCGACCCGCCCGCTGGCGGCATTGTTCTACGGGCTCGGGGAGCTCGAAGGGGCCGCTGCCCCCGCCAGCCAGAGTGAGCTGCTGCAGTGGCTGCGCACCCTGGGGCTCCCCGTGGCTCCGGAGACGCGCACGGTGCGCGGAAGCGCGGGATGCCTGGCGTATTACCACGAGCTCGGCGCGCGCCGCGCAGCGCTGCCCTACCAGATCGACGGCGTGGTCTACAAACTCGACCGGCGCGCGGACCAGGAGCGCCTCGGTTTCGTGTCACGTGCCCCGCGCTGGGCGATCGCCCACAAGTTCCCCGCCGAAGAGGCCGTGACGCTCGTCAAGGGCATCGAGTTCAATGTCGGCCGTACCGGGGCACTGACCCCGCTCGCACGCCTGGTGCCGGTGTTCGTCGGAGGCGTGACCGTGAGCAACGTCACCCTGCACAACATCGACGAAGTGCACCGCAAGGACGTGCGCATGGGCGACTCGGTCATCGTGCGCCGCGCCGGGGATGTAATCCCGGAACTGGTGAGCGTGCTGCTGGAGAAGCGCCCCGAGGGCACCGCGCCGGTGCAGTTGCCGCAGGCGTGCCCGGTGTGTAACTCACTCGTGCTGCGCGTCGAGGGCGAGGCGGTGGCCCGCTGCACGGGCGGCTTCACCTGCAGGGCCCAGCGGCAGGAATCACTGCGGCATTTCGCGAGCCGCCGCGCGCTTGACATCGAAGGCCTCGGCGACAGGCTTATCGAGCAGCTGGTGGAGCGCGAGCACGTGAAGTCACCCGCCGACCTGTACACGCTGACCGCAGAGCAGCTCGCACAGCTCGAACGCATGGGGGAGAAGTCCGCGCGCAATCTTGTGGCGGCCATCGACAAGAGCAGGAGCACCACGCTCCCGCGACTGCTGTATGGCTTGGGGATTCGTGAAGTCGGCGAGGCCACGGCCCTTGCGCTCGCGCGCCATTTTCGTTCGCTCGAGCCGCTGATGAGCGCGGACGAGGCATCGATCCAGCAGGTGCCGGATGTGGGGCCCGTTGTGGCGGCGCACGTGGCCGCGTTCTTCGCCTCCGATGAACACCGAAGTGTTATCAAGGCCTTACGGGATAAAGGTGTTAAATGGCCTGATATGGAGGCGCCCGCGGCGAGCGCGGCTGCGCCGCTCTCCGGGCGCACGTTCGTCATCACGGGCACGCTCGCGGGCATGAGCCGCGAGGAGGCGGAGGAGGCGCTCACCGCGCGCGGGGCGAGAGTGACGGCGAGCGTATCGAAGAAGACCAGCTACCTCGTAGCAGGCGCTGATGCGGGCTCCAAGCTTGCGAGGGCCCGGGAGCTTGGCGTGGCGGTGCTCGATGAAGCGCAGCTGCTTAAGC
>CATPBM010000130.1 GCA_955652625.1 uncultured Steroidobacteraceae bacterium | reverse complement strand
GTCCAGGGCCCCGCCCGGGGTCGTGCCCGGATCGACCGCACCGCGGCCCAGGGCACGCTCGATGTCGCGAGTGAGGGCGCCGAGCATGCGGCGCGACTCGGCGTCGACCGAGCCGCTTGTGCTCAGATGCTCATGCACCCGCGACAGCAACTCCCGCAGCTTCTCGTGCGTCATCGGGCTGCAACGCAGCTAACCTGATGGGCCGAACGCCGAGCTGCCCGGGGCAGGAGCTCCGCCGTCCGTGCCGATCAGGTCCTTCCAGGTGTGCTCGCGACCGAGTCGCTTGCCTTTTTCCGTGAGCTTCAGTCCTTCGGGCGAGAGCGTGACCATGTAGGGCTTGCCGTCCACGTCGATCTCGCGCTTCAGATGCTTGTTGAGTTTGGTAGCCATTACGTCCTCTCACGTGCAAACCCTGCACGTTGCCGATGGTAACAGCAAACCGCCGCTGAGCTTCGGCGGCTCGCAATGCAATGCCTGGCGCTATTTCGCCAGCCCTTCCGACTGCAGCGCCGCGATGACACTCGGGCGTGCCCCGATGCGCTCGTGGAAGCGCTTGAGCTGCGGCCATTGGCCGAGATCGATACCGACATGGCCGCCCCAGCCGAGCACGGTGAACAGATAGGCGTCGGCAACCGTGAATTGCTCGCCCATCACGAAGTTCCTGGAGCCCAGCGCGCGCTGCAGGTATTCGAGGCGCGCCGTGATGTTCTTGCGGGCGTATTCCTTGGCGCCTTCGGGGGCGTCCTGGCGAAACAACGGCGAGAACGATTTGTGGATTTCGGAATTGATGAAGCTCAACCACTCCATCAGCCGGTAGCGTTCCAATGTGCCCGCAGCCGGTGCGAGCTTCGCGGCCGGGTTGCGGTCGGCAATGTACTGCAACACGACGACGTTCTCCGTCAATACCTCGCCGTTGTCGAGGGTAAGCGCGGGCACGTAGCCCTTGGGGTTCACCTCCGTGAAATCCAGGCCATCGGCGGCCTTCTTGGTTTTCCGGTCCACCTTGACCAGCTCGAACTTCAGCCCCGCTTCGCGCAGCGCGATGTTGGAGGCCAGCGAGCAGGCACCGGTTAAGTAGTAGAGCTTCATGATGATTTCTCCTTCCTGGGCATCACGGCGGCCGATGGATATCCTCGTATCCGCGGCGGGGAGGGCCATGCTAACGTTGCCTGCAGCGATGGCAAGAGGGGTGCTGCCATGAAGTCGTTTTTGGTGACCGTGGCGGTCGCAACTGCGGCGCTCGCGCTCGGGGCCTGCCAGGACAAACGGCGGCCGGAGCCCATTCCCGGCCCGCAGTCCACGCCCGCGCATGCCACCGCCGCCCTCGTGGACGCATCGGAGCACGAAGCGAAGCGCGGGGACCAGTGAGAAGGCCCTGCACCGTGCGTCGCCACCTCTTGAGCTTCTGAACGCGCACGCGACTGCTACAATCCGCGGCGGTTGGGCCTGTAGCACAGCGGTTAGTGCAGGGGACTCATCGGTAAGGTGCCTTCGCGCGGAAACGCGCGAAGTGGACGGGATGAATTCAGGGAACCCTTCGGGACGTGAGTTCCATGGCAACCCTGAGCCAAGCTGCCGGTACACCGGCGGAAGGTGCAGAGACTACCTGAGGGCTTGAGCGCCCTTGATAACAGGCAGGGAGCGTCCCGCACCCACACGCACAACATTTGTGCACGGGTGAAGAGATAGTCCACTCCCGGCGGAAACGTCGGGGTCAAGTGAATCCCTTGGTCGTAGGTTCGAATCCTACCGGGCCCACTAAACTATTCGGGCACGTAAATCGCCAGGCCCCTCGCGGCCTTGACGTACAGTCCGCCCGAGGTCCCAACTCCGCCCCCGGCAGCGGAGTTGTTGCCGAAGCTTGCGCCCCCGAGCCCGAGGCCGATGGATCCCGACTGCTGCTTTTCCACGCCCTCCAGCAGGATGCCGTTCGCCCCCAGCTTGGCCGCCTCTTGCTTGAGCCGCAGGATGGCCTTGTCCGTTTTTTTCTGATCGTTGATCAAAAATGTGCCGCTGGACGCATCCAGGGTGGCGATCTGTTCGTACTGGGCAGGTGGCTGAAGATAGATCTTCACCTGCTCGGGTGTGATCGGGGCGCGTGCGGCGCCCACCAGTACGTGCGAGGAGGAAGCACACGCCGCGAGCAGCGCTGCGAAGGCGCTCATTACCGTCAGTCTGCCAATCAATGCCATGAACTTCTCCTGGCGCGGGATCTCACGCCGGCTGGTAACCCTTCACGCCGGTCTGCCACAGCAGGAACGCGTAAGTATCGGCTGCCTCGCGGTCCTGCTGGGCGCGGGTCGAGCCGACGCCGTGGCCGGCGTCGAAGTCAACGCGCAGCAGGACGGGTTTGTGCGAGCTCGTCGCCGCCTGCAGTCGCGCCGTCATTTTCGCCACGTGGAAGGGACCGACCCGCGGATCGGTCACGCCGGTGGTCAGCAGTACGGCCGGGTAGGCCACGCCGTCCCTGACATGCTGATAGCTGTCGATGCTCTTGAGCGCCTGATAGCCCGCTTCCTCTGAAATCTTTCCCCACTCGGGCTCCTCGCCGTAGCCGTTCGGCTCCGCCACATAGCGCAGGGGATTGGACCAGCCCACCACATCGATGACGGCCGCAAACAGCTCCGGGCGCTCGGTCATGGCGCGCCCCACCGTGATGCCTCCCGCGGAGCGTCCGCCGATGGCAAGGCGCGAGCGCGCGGTGTACTTCTTGCGGCACAGCTCCTCGCACACGTCGATGAGGTCGCGCCAGGTGTTGGGCTTGTTGGTCAGCTGCCCCGCCTTGTGCCATTCGCGGCCGTATTCGCCCCCGCCGCGCACGTTGGCATAGCCGACAATGAACCCCGCATCGATCAGCGCCAGGGACTTGCCCGCGAAGGCTGGCGTGTAGGCCGCCGACCCATAGGAGCCGTAGGCGCAGATCCACGCCGGCGTCTTGCCGTCGCGCTTGAGTCCCTGCCTGTAAATGAGCGTGTACGGAATCCGGGTGCCGTCGCGCGCGGTGGCGAAGAAGCGTTTCGCCTCGTAGGGTTTGACGTCGATCGGCGGCCTGGGAGTGAGCCCCGTGGGCGCGAGCTTCCCCTGTGCGTTCACCGACCAGATGTCCCCGGGCATGAGCCAGCCGGTGAAGGAGAACAACGCGCCCTCTTCGGTCGGATTGCCCGCGAGCGAGCGCAGCGTGCCCTCGAAGGGCAGCGGGATTTCGCTCACCTGGCCATCGCGCCCGAGGCGGCGCAGTCCGCTGATGCCGCCGTCCATCATGTCCAGGTACAGCCCGTCCATTGCACGCGCGAAGCTCTGGATCACCGTTTGTCCCTCGGGGAGCACCTCCGTGGCGCTGGCGAGCGAGGGCGCGGTGATGGGGGTCTTCAGGATGCGTCCGCGCGGATGGCCCTTGTTGGCCAACAGCCAGAGCTGGCCGCGGTCGATCTCGACGTCAGTGATCTCGTCAGCAAAATCCGCGACCGCAACCCAGCGCGCCCGCTTCGCCGCGGCGTCCGCGACCGGGGCGATGAACACGCGAAACTCGCTGCGCACATCCGCGAGGATCAGCAGCGCCTGGTCGGATCCGAGGAAGGTGCGGATGAACGGCACCTGGATGCGTTCGTACTGCACCTGGCGGTCCAGGTCGCGCTTCATGAGGACCGGATCGCGCGTGGGGTCGGCGCCCAGGAGGTGAAAGCGCGCCTGGCTGTCGAGATAGCGCTCGGGCGTGTCGACGGCGCCCGTCAGCTGGTTATAGAAAAAGCCCGTGCCGTCATCGAGCCATGCCGGCTGGGCGCTCTCGGTGTTGGCGATGCGCTCGGGAAGGTCGCGCCCGTCGGCCACGCTCATGACGTGCAGCACGGAGTCCTCACTGCCGTCCTTGGACAGGCCATACACCAGGTGCGAGCCGTTGGGCGAAGGCTCCCACCAATCGAGTGACATGTGTCCGCCCGAGCCGCTGAGCAGCGTCGGGTCGATGAGCACGCGCACGGCGCCGTTCTCCCTGACGAACAGCTTGAAATTGTCAGCGCCCGCGGGGCGCTGCTCGAAAAACAGCTTGCCGCCGGCGCGCCGCGCCAGGCGCGTCGCGGCCGCATCCC
>CATPBM010000129.1 GCA_955652625.1 uncultured Steroidobacteraceae bacterium | reverse complement strand
CTGGTAGAGCTTGCAACTTGCACACGTGTGACCCTTGGCGTCGGCTGACTTGCTGGCGTCGCCCGTGTACTTCAGTGCCTTGGCCGTGGGGTCATCCTCAGTCAGCAAGGGTGCATCGGCGGCGAACGCCTCGCGGTACGCGCCCGCGATCGGGATCAGGGCCATCCCCAGGGCAACATTCCTGAGCAAACGGCGACGGGACTCGTCGATGAGCGGCTTCATGCGATTTCTCCTCAACAAAGGCGGGTCAAATACCCGCTAATCTTGCCACTAATGTGGATCGAAGACCGCTGCCGCGTGAGGGCGAAGGCTCACCGCGGGGGGCGAGGTCGCGCGGTAGCGCATCCGCAAGTCGGATTTTCGTCAAGGTCTTGATTCGTAAGAATCGCGGAGCCTGGCGGCATTGCAGTGGCGCGGCGGTTTCAGTATGCTTCGCGCCCCTTTTTATCCCAAAGGGAGCGCGGGCACGAGGCATTGCCAGATTCCGCGCTGATCTCCTTGCCCCACCGGGACAGCCTTAAATCCGGGCGGCTCAATCCGAAAGGAGCACACAATGAGGCATTACGAGATCGTATTCCTGGTGCATCCGGATCAGAGCGAGCAGGTGCCCGCGATGATCGAGCGTTATAAGGGCATGATCGCCGCTGGCGGTGGCCACGTGCATCGCCTGGAGGACTGGGGGCGTCGCCAGCTCGCCTACCCGCTGTCCAAGGTGCACAAGGCGCACTATGTGCTGATGAACGTCGAGACCGATCAGAAGACGCTCGATGAGCTGACCGGGGGCTTCCGCTTCAGCGACGCGGTGTTGCGCCACCTGGTCGTGAATATGGACGCCGCCGTGACCGATCCCTCCCCGATGGCGAAGGCTGCGGACGAGGAAGCCGAGGGTGGCCGGCGCCGCGAGCGCCCGCGCGATGACATCGCGGCGCCTGCCGAGGACGAAGACAACGCCGGCGAGAGCCCCTGAGCACGCCCTGGCACTTCCGCACTTAACGAATTCGAGGATCAAGCACCATGGCAATGTCCAGAGAAGGGCGCGGAGGCGGCGGCAGCCGCTTCTCACGCCGCAAGAAGTTTTGCCGGTTCACCGCCGAAGGCGTCAAGCAGATCGACTACAAGGATCTCGCCACGCTCAAGGGCTACGTCACCGAGACAGGCAAGATCGTTCCGAGCCGCATCACCGGCACGAAGTCCTTCTACCAGCGCCAGCTCGCGGTGGCCATCAAGCGCGCGCGCTTCCTCGCGCTGCTGCCCTACACCGATCAGCACTAGAGGCTATCGCGATGGAAGTCATTCTCCTGCAGAAGGTCGCCAATCTCGGCAACATCGGCGATCGCGTGAAAGTGCGCTCCGGCTTCGGACGCAATTTCCTTCTGCCGCAGGGCAAGGCCACGCTCGCCACCGCGGACAATATCGCGCGCTTCGAGGCGCGGCGCACGGAGCTCGAGCGCCTGGCGCGCGAGCACCTCAGCTCCGCGGAGGAGCGGGCGGCGGCCATGAAGGATTTCAAGCTCACCATCCATGCCAAGGCCGGCACCGAAGGCAAGCTCTTCGGCTCGATCGGCACCAGCGACATCGCGGAAGCCTGCACGCGGGATGGCTTCAAGGTGGAGCGCAGCGAGGTGCGCCTGCCCACGGGTCCGTTGCGCATGGTGGGGGAGCACACGGTAAACCTGCACCTGCACGCCGACATCGACGTGCCGCTGCAGGTGGCGATTGTCGCCGAAGAGTAACTCAGGCAATCAAGGCAGGTCGCGATGGCCGGTGCCGCCAAGACGCGCGGGGATTCGGGTTCGGTCGCGCTGCTTGACGCGCCGGTCCCGCCCCACTCGGTCGAGGCCGAGCAGGCGGTGCTCGGCGGGCTGCTGCTCGATCCGGTGGCCTGGGACAACGTCGCCGATGCCGTCACCCGCGAAGACTTCTACCGCCCCGACCACCAGCTGATTTTCGAAGCCATCGGCGCGCTCGCTGGCGAGGGCAAGCCGTGCGACGTGGTCACGGTATCGCAGCACCTGGAGCGCACCGGCAAGCTCGAAAGCGCGGGCGGGCTCGCATACCTGAGCTCCGTGGCGCGCGATACGCCCACCGCGGCCAATGTGCGCGCCTACGCCGACATCGTGCGCGAGCGCTCGCTGCTGCGGCAGTTGATCCGCGCCGGGACCGACATCGCCTCCGCGGTATTCAACAACGATGGCGAGTCCGCGCGTGCCCTGGTCGACCGCGCCGAACAGCGTGTGTTCGCGATCGCCGAAGGCAGTTTCCGCCGCCGCGAAGGCGCAGTGCCGGTGCGCCAGATCCTTCCCGGAGTCATCGATCAGATCGACGAATGGCACAACAACCCCGACAAGATGCGCGGGCTCCCGACCGGCTTCACCGAGTTCGACAAGCTCACCGGCGGGCTGCGTCCCGGGGACCTCGTGATCGTAGCCGGCCGACCCTCGATGGGCAAGACGACGCTGGCGGTGAACATGGCCGAGTACGCGGCGGTGCATCCGGGCACGCGCGCCTCGGTGGCGATCTTCAGCATGGAAATGCCCTCCGAGCAGGTCATCACCCGCATGCTGGCCTCGATCGGCGGGGTGCCGCTCAACAGCCTGCGCAGCGGACGCATCTCCGATGAGGACTGGGTGCGCATCACCGGCGCGACCAGCCAGCTCTCGGAAGCGAAGATCTTCGTGGACGAGACGCCGGCGTTGAATCCAACGGAGCTGCGCGCGCGCGCGCGCCGGGTGAAACGCGAGCACGGCTTGAGCCTCGTCGTGGTCGACTACCTGCAGCTCATGCAGGTGCCCGGCACCAACGAGAACCGTGCTACCGAGATTGCGGAAATCTCCCGCGGATTGAAGGCGCTCGCCAAGGAACTGCAGGTGCCGGTGATTGCACTCTCGCAGCTGAATCGTGCAGTCGAGCAACGCGAGCACAAGAGACCGGTGATGTCCGATCTGCGCGAATCCGGATCTCTCGAACAGGACGCTGACATGGTCCTGCTCATCTATCGCGAAGAGGTCTACGACCGCAACACGACCAAGAAAGGCATCGCGGAGATCGACCTCGTCAAGCACCGCAACGGCGAGATCGGCACCTTCCTGCTGACGTTCCAGGGACAGTTCACGCGCTTCGCCAACTACGCGCCGGACTCGTACGCGGAGGGCGTGCTGCGGTGAGTGGGCTCATCCGGGCCATCATTGACACCCAAGCCCTGCGTCATAACCTGAGCGTCATTCGCGCCCACGCGGGCCGCGCCCGGGTGATTGCGGTCGTGAAAGCCAACGCCTACGGACACGGGCTGGTGAGCACCGCGCTCGCGCTCCGGGATGCAGATGCGTTCGCCGTGGCGCGGCTTGAAGAGGGCCTGGCGTTGCGGGCAGCGGGGATCGCAAACCGCGTGGTGCTCCTCGAGGGCGTATTTGCGGCATCCCAGCTCGAGGACGCCGCGCACGAGGGCCTGGATCTGGTGGTGCACGATGCCGGCCAGATCGAGCTGCTCCAGAAGGCCGGCAGCGCCGAGCGCTTTGCGCTGTGGATCAAGATCGACACCGGCATGAACCGCCTGGGTTTCCGGCCGCGCGATTTTTCAGCCGCGCTGGCGCGCATCCGGGCGCTGACGCCGGCGCCGCGCGAACTGCGAGTCATGACTCACCTGGCGTGCGCGAATGAGCGCGACGAGCGCGCCACGAGCGGGCAGCTGGCGCGTTTTCGCGAAGCCATCCGCGGCCTGGGTTACGAGACCAGCATCGCCAACTCCGCCGGACTCTTTGGGGACATTGCCCTGGGCTGCCAGTGGGTGCGGCCCGGACTTGCGCTCTATGGGGCCTCGCCCTTTGATGACGCAACCGCCGCTGCCCTGGGTCTGAAGCCGGCGATGACCCTGATGAGCTCGGTGATTGCCGTGCGCCACGTCGGCCAGGGCGAGTCGGTCGGCTACGGGGCTGCCTGGACAGCGCAGCGCGACTCGATGGTCGGGATTGTGGCGGCCGGTTACGGGGATGGCGTGCATCGGAGCCTCGGGAGCGGTACGCCGATACTGATCAACGGTAAACGCGCATCCCTCGTGGGCCGCGTGTCGATGGACATGATCGCGGTGGATGTCACGGGGCGCACCGACGTCGAGGTCGGATCGCGGGCCGTGTTGTGGGGCGAAGGCCTGGCCGTGGAGGAAGTGGCGCGCTACGCCGGTACGATCCCGTACGAGCTCTTGTGCAGCGTTAGCCAGCGCGTGCCGCTCGAGCCGCGCTAAAGACCTGCAGCGCCGGCCGCGCGACCTAGTTGACGAAGAACCCCATCTTCACGCCGGCGAGCTGAATGACGTCGTTGTCATTGAGCTTGGTCGCCTGGGCGCCGATCGGCGTGCCGTTCAGCAGCGGGAAGTCATCTGCCTTGCCGCTGTCGACGTGCACGATGTAATACGCCTCGGCGCGGCGCGTGATCGCCGCCACCTGCACCCCCGGGCGTCCCAGGGTGGTGAGGGCCTTGCTGAGCTCGACCTCACGGCCGGCAAATGCGCCGGACAGAACCTGCAGTTTCGCTTTCCTCAGGGCCGCGGCACCGTCAGCCAGCGCGCGCGTGCGTCCGGTCGCCCCGAGACTTCCGCCGACCTTCTCGGCTACCTCGGCCGCGGTGCGCAGCTTCTCCACGGGCCGCGCGGAGGGCTGGATCACCATGGTCTTCTCGAATTCATCCTGCTGCTCGTCGTCCTCGACGAAGCGCAGTTGGTGGTGACCGACGGTGATCACGTCGCCGTGCTGCAACGCATGCTTCTTGATGAGCTTGCCGTTGACGTACGTGCCGTTGGTGCTGTTCAAATCCTCGAGGAACGAGTCGTTCAGGATGTTGATGATGAGCGAGTGGTGACCGCTGACGGCGGCATTGTCGATGCGGATGTCGTTGTCAGGGAGCCTACCGATGGTGTAGCGCTCCTTGTTCATGTTGTATTCCGCCATCACCTGGCCATCCAGGCTCAAGACCAACCTTGCCATGTGCTTCTGCCTCTATCGCGTGTCAGCCGAACCAACCCAGGATCTTGTCGAAAATCTTCGTGCGAGCCGGGAAAGCATCCATGATGTGCGCCATGACTACCGAGACGTTGTCGCGTCCCCCGTTGTCATTGGCCAGTTGAATCAATTGTTTGGCGACTGTATCCAGATTAGCACTAAAGGTGTTTATGGTTAAATGAATATCTTCATCCTCAACCATATCCGATAGGCCATCCGAACACAGGATGAACACCTCGCCCTTGTTCACGGGCACCTCCTGGATTTCCACGTCCACGTTGGGCTCGACGCCGAGTGCCCGTGTGACGTAGTTCTTGTTCGCCGCCCGCTGCGCTTCTTCCGCCGAGTAAAACCCCCGGTCCACGAGCTCCTGCAGCAGGGAATGGTCCATGGTGACCTGTTCGAGCTTGTCGTTGCGCTGCCGGTACAGGCGCGAGTCGCCCACGTGCGCGATCGTCACCTTGTTGTCGAAAAACAGCGCCGCCACGACCGTCGTGCCCATGCCTTCGCACTGCGGCTGCGTGCGCGCGGTCTGGTAGATGATCTTGTTCGCACGGCTGATGGCGTCACGCAGGATGATGTTGGGACGGGACAGGCCCGACTCACGGTCCGCTACCGCCAGGTCTTCGCGCTCCACGTGCTCGCGCACCAGGTTGACGATGGTCTTTACCGCGATGCCGCTCGCGACTTCCCCGGCGTTGTAGCCACCCATGCCGTCGGCGAGCACCAGCAGCCCGATATCCGGGTCGACGGCTATCGTGTCCTCGTTGTGCTCACGGACCTTGCCTGTATCGGAGAGTCCGACGAAACGCAGCTTGTTTCGCAAGCTCATGCTGCGCCCTGACCCACCTGAGGTCCACACATTGTGATACGCGTCACTTTCCCGTCCCCGATTCGAGCCGGCATAAGCTAGCATCGCCGGCGGGGGCTCCGAGCGGTTTTGTTCACAAAAGAAGCCTTTCGGGCCGCCCCGGCGCGAATCCTAGCTGAAAGTCGACCGATGGCGCATCGATGGCACGCCTGAATCCGGTGTTCGTGTGCGGCTCCTGCGGGGGCGAAACCCTCAAATGGCAGGGCCAGTGTCCGCTGTGCGGTGAGTGGAACTCGCT
>CATPBM010000128.1 GCA_955652625.1 uncultured Steroidobacteraceae bacterium | reverse complement strand
TAGAGTGCCGCACCCTTGCGCCCCGTGGCCGCGCGCACCGCCCCGGCGATCGCCGGCAGATCGCTGCCGTCTTTGGCGGCGGCCGCTGCGGCCGCGCCGAAGTACCTGGCGCCCGCCTCGCGCACCAGTTCCTCCCCGGCGGGCTCGAGCGCGGGCGGCCCGCCAAACACGATGTCCACCCAGGGGCGGGCATCCTCGGGCAGCACCACATTCGGCAGCAGCGCCGCGACGAACGCCGCGGCGGCCTGCTCATCCAGCCCCGGCGGCAGTACGGGTGATAGCCAGGTGCGCGCGGCATCCGCCGAGAGGTGATGCACGGCCTCTTTTTGCCACACGTTGAGCTGCTGCTCATCGAAGCGCGCCGGTGCGCGGCCCAGATGCGCCGGGTCGAAAGCGCGTGCCATCTGCTCCACGGTGAGCAGGCCGTGCAGGGGGGTCGAGTGCCCGAGCCTGAACAGGTGATCGGTGAGCGCGAGCGGCTGGTAGCCGCGCTCGCGGTATTCGCGCACGCTCACTGCCCCGTGGCGCTTGGACAGCGGCACCCCGTCGGCGCCCACGATGAGCGCCACGTGTCCGTACTCGGGCGCCCCAAGCCCGAGCGCCGCGAGGATCATGAGCTGCCGCGGAGTGTTGGTCAGATGATCCTCGCCGCGCAGCACCTGGGTCACGCCCATGTGCGCATCGTCGACGGCGTTGGAAAAAAAGAACGCCGCCGAGCCGTCGGCGCGCCGCACCACGAAGTCCCCGATGTCGTCGCTGAGGAAATCCTGCGGTCCATGCACGAAGTCCACGAAGCTGATGCGCGCGCCGCGCGGCACGCGAAAGCGCAGCGTACTCGCGAGGCCCTGCGTCTGGCGGCGCGCGCGCTCAGCAGCGCTGAGGTCGCGGCAGGTGCCGGCATAGCGCGGCGGCCTGCCCGCCGCCCGCTGCGTACGCCGCGACACCTCGAGCTCCAGCGACGTGCAGAAGCACCGGTAGAGGGCGTCCTGGCGTTCGAGGTCAGCGAAGTAGCGCGCGTAGAGCGCGGCGCGCTGCGACTGCCGGTACGGCCCGCGCTCGTCCTCGCGGTCCGGTCCCGCATCCCAGTCGATGCCCAGCCAGCGCAGGTCCGCCATCAGCGCCGTGGTGTGCGCTTCGCGGCTGCGCTCGGTGTCCGTATCCTCGATGCGCAGCAGGAAGCGGCCGCCGGCGCCGCGCGCGAGCAACAGGCTGAACAGGGCGGTGCGCGCATTCCCCAGGTGCAGCTCGCCGGTGGGACTGGGGGCGAAACGGGTGACCCGCTGCTCAGGGGCACCCGGTGAAATTGCGCTCACGCTCATCAGGCCATGTTACGGGAAACTCACGAATCGCAACAAAGCGCCGCGCGCTGACCCAGCTGCTATAGAATTCGCGGCCGGCGCGTGTCCGCAGCACAGCGCCAATGGAGGATCGATGCTCATCAAGCCCCGCCCCCGGATTGCCATACTCTCAGGGCTGCTGCTCGGTGTCCTGCTGGTGCAGGGCGCGGCGCGCGCCGAGGAGCCGAACACGCAGGTCAGGGTCACGACCAATATGGGTGAGTTCGTGATCGAATTGCGCGCGGATCGCGCGCCCCTCACCGTGGCGAACTTCCTGCGCTATGTGCGCGAGGGCTTCTATTCCAACACCCTGATTCACCGCGTGGTCGCGAACTTCGTCATCCAGGGCGGCGGGCACGACGCCACCAGCATGAAACTCAAGCCGACCCATGAGAACGTGTTCAACGAATCCGGCAACGGCCTGCAGAACAAGCGCGGCACGGTCGGCCTGGCGCGCAGCGAGTCGGCGCACTCGGGCAATGCTCAGTTCTACGTGAATCTGGTCGACAACCCGGACCTCGATCCGGTAGCGACCCGCTGGGGCTATGTGGTCTTCGGGCGCGTCGTGCAGGGAATGGACGTCATCGATCGCATCGGCGAGACGCCTACCGGGGCGAGCGGCCAGTTCAAATCCGACGCCCCCCTGAAGCCGCTCATCATCGAGAAGATCGACGTCATCGCGGTCGCCGGGACGGTGAGCGCCCCACCCCCTACCCCCGTGGCGACGCCGCAGCAGAACACGATCCTGTCCCCGAAGTGAGCTGATGGCGCGCCTGTTCGTCTCGGACGTGCACCTCGATGGCAGCGCGCCCGAGGCCACCGAACAGTTCATCGCCTTTCTGGCCGCGCAAGGCCCGCGCGCCGAGGCACTCTATATCCTCGGCGACCTGTTCGAGGCGTGGGTGGGCGATGATGATGCGGACCCGCAAAAGGAACGTGTGTGCCGGGCTCTGCGCGCGCTCGGCGAGCGCGGTGTCGCCTGCTTTGCCCTGCATGGCAACCGCGACTTCCTCCTCGGGCAGGGGTTTGCCGAGCGCAGCGGGTGCCGGCTGCTCACCGATCCGGTGATCGCGCAGCTTGGGGAGGAGCGCGTCCTGCTGACGCACGGGGATGCGTTGTGCACCGACGATCGCCCCTATCAGGAGCTGCGCAGCGTGGTGCGCGATCCGGCATGGCAGCGGCGCTTCCTCGCCCTGCCGCTCAGTTCCCGCGAGCTGCTGGCTGATGAGGCACGCGCCGGCAGCCGCCGCCACACCTCGCGGACCGTGCCCTACATCATGGATGTGAATGAGGCCGCGGTGACGGCCGCGTTTCGCGCCGCGCAGGTGCGCCGCATGATCCACGGCCACACGCATCGCCCCGCCGTCCACGATATCGAGCTGGACGGCGGCAGGGCGCAGCGCATCGTGCTTGGCGCCTGGCACGAGCAGGGAAGCTACCTGCTATACGAGGCGGGAAGATACGAGCTGCGTGAGCTGCCGCGTTTTTGATCGACCGCAATGGCCTGCGGCCATCCGCGGGCAAAGAGCCTTTGCCCGCGGCAGAGTCGACCTCAAGCATGCTCAGTCCTGGCCGGGAGCCGTGGCCCCGCTGTGGTCCATGTGACCGTGGCCGTGCCCCGCGTGCATCTCCTGAGCAATGATCTGGAACTTCTTCAGCTGCGCAGGCGAGAGGACCGGGGTCAGCCTCTGCAGGGTCTCCTGCTGGATCTGCTCATGCATGGCGTGCATCTGCTGCATATCCGGGTGGGTGCCCGAGGCCTTCGCCTGCTCAAAGCTCGCCTTCATCTTGGCGTGCTCCTCCTGCACGATCGTCTGCACCTGCGCCTTCTGCGCATCCGTCAGATCCAACAAGATCGCGAGGTTGTCCATGTGGTGCGCGACGTGATCAGCTTCCATCGGCGCAGGCTCTGCGAACACTGGGGCCGCGCAGAGCAGCGCGAGCGCCAGAACAGTGGTTTTCATGAATGTCTCCTTGCGGGGTAAATCCTGATGGGACCCGCATGCGGCCCAACGCTAGCGAGTCGCGGCGCTCACATCGTGAACAATCGTGAGCGAGTGTGTCGGCGACCCCTCGGTGCGTCGAAGCGAGTAGCTGGCGCGGCAGGCCGTGGTGGTGTCAGCGCCGCCGCGGCAGCCGCAGCACCGCTTCCAGCCCGCCCGCGGGCAGATTCGACAGCAGGAGCGAGCCGCCGTGGGCTTGGGCGATGTCGCGGGCGATGGATAGTCCAAGGCCCGTGCCGCCGCTGTCGCGATTGCGCGAGGATTCGAGGCGGTAGAACGGCTCGAACACCCGTTCGAGCTCCTCCGCGGGGATTCCCGGGCCGTGGTCGCGCACCCGGATGAGAAGCTCGGCGCCATCCTCGACCCACACCTCGGCGCGGCTGCCGAAGGTGATGGCGTTGGCGATGAGGTTGGTGAGACAGCGCTTGAGCGCCTGGGGCTTGCCAAAAAACGGCTGCGACGTGCTGCCGGCGATCGTCACCTCCCCGCCCATGTCGGCAAATTCCCCGCGCAGCTGCGCGAGCAGCGCATCGACGTCGACGGCCTGGGCGGCCTCGCCGTCATCGAGGCCGCGGAACAGCGCCAGCGCCTCGCGCACCATGCTCTCCATCTCATCGAGCTCGCGGCCGATGCGCGCCTGCATGGGCGGATTGTCGAGCGTCTCAACCTGCAGGCGCAGCCGCGTGAGCGGTGTCTTCAGGTCGTGCGACATGGCCGCCAGCACCCGCGCGCGGCTGTCGAGATAGCGATGCAGGCGATCCTGCATGGTGTTGAAGGCGCGCGCCGCATCGCGCAACTCACGCGCGCCGCGCTCCGCGAGCTGCTGCGGGCGCGCATCGCGGCCGATGCGGTCGGCGGCACGGGCCAGATCGGAGAGCGGGCGGGTGATGTTGCGCGCCGCAACGTACAGTGCGACGACCAGCACCAGCACCAGGAGCGTCAGGTTGATGAACAGATGGCGGGGCAAGGGCGCACCGCCGGCCAAGCGCGTCACCCGGTAAGTCACCGCATCCCCGTCGGCAAAGCCCACCGTTACGTCGTAGCGCTGCGCGGCGCGCTGGTGCGCGGCCAACTCGTGCGCCTCGTAGAACGGCACCGGCACTACGATCGCCGGCGCAGCCGGATCGGGGGTGGGGACGACCTCGATGCGGTAGGACGATCCGAGGGCTGCGCGCAGCTGCTGCTTCAGAGTCTCTTCGAAGTCGGATAGCGTGGGCAGACGCACATAGCCGTGCGGCGCCGCGCGCAGTTCGTGCCCGCCCCACGGCGGCGGGTGCGCTCCATGGGGCGGGCCGCGCGGTGCCGACAGCTCCGCGATCGCGGCCGCGCGCGCGGGCCGGTCCAGCGGCTGCAGCATGAGAGTGGTTTCCGAGATGCGGCGCGTCCATTCGCGCACGCTCCCCTGCAGCACGAAGCGCTCACGCTCCTGGGCGATGAGAAACAGCGCCGCGGCCTGCGCCAGCAGCACGGCTATGACCGAGGCCGCGAGCAGCCTCCCGAACAGCGATTGCGGCCACAGCGATGCGCGCATCGGGCCTTCCGGCGCGTCAGTCGCTGAGGACGTTGACGCCGATCACGTAGCCCTCGCCGTACACGGTCTTGATGATCTGCGGGGCGCGCGCATCGTCGCCGAGAATCTGGCGCAAGCGGCTTACGCGCACGTCGATGCTGCGGTCGAACGGATCGGCGTCGCGTCCACGCAGCAGCTCGGTGAGCTGCGCGCGGCTGAGCACGCGGTTGGCGGATCCGAGCAGCACCGCGAGCAGCCGATACTCCGCGCCGCTCAAGGCCCCCTCCTTGCCGGAGGAGTCGGTGAGCGTGCGCGTGATGGTGTCGAGCCGCCACCCTCCGAAGTTAAAACCGCGCACCTTCTCGGGGCTCGGATCACGCGGCGCATGCGCCGAGCGGCGCAGAATTGCCTTGATGCGCCCGAGGAGCTCGCGTGGGTTGAACGGTTTCGCGAGGTAGTCGTCCGCTCCGAGCTCCAGCCCGATGATACGGTCGACGTCCTCGCCGCGCGCGGTGAGCATGATGATCGGGACCTGCGAGCGAGCGCGCAGCTCGCGACACAGCGACAAGCCGTCCTCTGCCGGCAGCATCAGATCGAGCACCAGCAGGTCGATGTGCGAGCGCTCCATGACGCGCCGCATCTCCTTACCGTCAGGCACCGCGGTAGTGCGAAACTCGTGCTTCTCGAGATACTGGGCGAGGAGGCTGCGGATCTCGCGATCGTCGTCGACAATCAACAGATGCGGTCGGTCGTTCATCGTGGCTCGAGTCAGGTTGTTGTCAGCATACCGGGGCAACAGACAGCCGGCAGCGGAATTGGTGCCGCGGACTTGAGGCGATGCCGCCAGCTCAGGTCAGGGCACTTGTAAGGAAGTGTTGGCCCGGCTTGCGCGGTCCTCGAGCGGGCCGGAGTGAAATCGCAGGGTGCGATCCGGGAGCGTCGCGAGCTGCGCCTCGCACGCGGCGAGCTCGCCCAAGCGCGCGCGCCAGTGTCCGGGTGCGCTGGCCTGCGCAAAACCGACGTACAACTGGTAATGGCGCGCTTCGGATGACCCGAGGTTCTCATACAGCCGCGCGAGCGGCGCCGGCAGGCGCGGCGCGAGCAGCGCAAAGCGCTCGGCCGAGCGCGCCTCGATCAGCGCGCTTATCAGCAAGAGGTCAAGTTTGCGTCCCGGCTCCGAGGTGCGCAGCGCGCTGCGCAGGCCGAGCGCATAGCGCCCGGGGCGCTGGCGCGCGAAGGGCACGCCGAGCGCAGTCATGGCCCGCAGCACCTGCTCGAAATGCCGCAGCTCCTCGCGTGCCAGGCGCGACAGCGCGAGCGCGAGCGGCCGCTCCTCGGGGTAGGCGAACATCAGGGAGAGCGCCGTTGACGCCGCCTTCTTTTCGCAGTTCGCGTGATCGATGAGCAGCTCCGGCCAGCGCAGCACCGCTCCCTCCACCCACGCACGCGGGGTCGGGGTGAGCAACAACTGCAGCGCCGGCGGCCCGGCTGCGGATGCAGCCCTCACGCCTGCGCGCCGCGCGCCAGCCAGGCCTCGAGCGTCTCCTGCAGCGCCTCGGCCGCCTGCTGCGCGCTGTCGAAACGGTCCGCCGGCACTTTGGCAAGCAGGCGCTCGAGCACCGGCTGCACCGCGGCGAGCTGCGGCGGCAACTGCGGGAGTGGGTCCTTGCGGTGCTTGTAGACAATCGCCATGGGATTGTCGGCGCAGTAGGGCTTCCGGCCGGCGAGCATCTCGAACAGGATGACGCCCAGGCTGTACAGGTCGCTGCGCTCATCGAGCGATTCCGCGTGACCCTGTTCCGGGCTCATATAGTGCGGGGTACCGAAGATCGTGCCGGTGTCGGTGATGTCGAGGGCGAGCGCGGCGTCCTTGGACAGGCCGAAGTCGATCAGCGCGATGCTGCCATCCTCGCGCAGCATGATGTTGCCGGGCTTCAGATCCCGATGTAACACCCCGGCCGCATGAATCGTCGCCAGCGCGCGCGCGATCGCGGCGGCCAGGCGCAGCGCGTCGCGCGGCGT
>CATPBM010000127.1 GCA_955652625.1 uncultured Steroidobacteraceae bacterium | reverse complement strand
GCGCCGGCACCGTGCTGCCGGCGCCTGTGCTCGTGGATGGTGCGACCAGCGCCAACATCGTGATCAACGCGCCCCCGACCAAGGTCATCAAGGAAGACGCCAAGTGGGCGTTCGCCTACGCGAACACGCTCGCGCCTCCGGCGGGCACCTATGGTGGCGTGAACGTCAACAACGGCCGCGTGGTGTATACGGCGACGATGCCGTAACCGCGTCCCCGCCGGTAACTCGAAGCATTATGTCCCCCCGCAGGCGCTTTTCAGACAGGCGCCCCGGGGGGGCAGAACTCGTGCGAACGCACGGTCAGCGCCGCGCACGCGCGCTGTTCGCTGCCCTCCTCCTGATGGCCCCGGTCGCGGGGGTTGCCTTCACGGTCTCGATCACCCCGGCCCTGCCCACGACCATCTATCTGCAGGTCGGCGTCGGCGCCTTTACCGGCGGCACGTACAACGCCGGCGGTCGGCCGGCCAACAACCCCACGATCAACAAGGTGACGGTGACGGTTCCTGCCGCCGCCGTCGGCACCAGCGCCCAGCAGGCCATGACCACCGACAGTACGGCGGCCAACAGCTTCTACGACGGCTTTGCCTTCTGCAATCTGCCAAACCAGCTCTACATCGGCGGCTTCTACCGCACCATCAATGCCATGACCACCGTGGGTACGGTGACCGCAACCGTGCCCGCGGCGCTGATGGATGCTGCGGGCGACACGCTCTCTTTCTCTGAGATCACCTGGACCACCGGCGGCAACGGACCTCTCGGGGACAGCGGCAGCCAGCCCTTCGTCGCCGGCACCTTCGCAGCCGGTGCAGTGCAGACCGTCGGCACCATCGCAAAGAACCATTGGGCCGAGAGCTGCTGGACCTTCTCCTATCTCAACACTACCGTGCCACCGGCGGGCACATACACGGGGCGCGTGATCTACACGCTGACCGCGCCGTGATGAGGTCCCTCTGCACTGCGCGGCCGCTCCTGCTGTTGCTGCTGGCGGCACTAGTGGCGCCGGCCTTGGCGACTTGAAGCTCCCGGCTGTTGCGCATTTCCCCGAATGTGAGCCAGGTCACACCCGCTGGCTTCCGCGGGTGCCGCCCTCCTGCAGCGCCGCCAGATGTGATTTAGCTCGGGAAAGCGCCCTGCGAAATGTGACATAAGCACGACGCGGCCGCGTGTCCGTGGCTACGATGGAACCCATGTTCCAACACAAATCGACCAGCGCCAACATCGTGATCAACGCGTCGGCCAACAAGCCCATCCGAGAAAACGCCAAGTGGGCGTTCGCCTATGCGAACACGCTCGCGCCTCCGGCGGGCACCTATGGTGGCGTGAACGTCAACAACGGCCGCGTGGTGTATACGGCGACGATGCCGTAACCGCGTCTCCGTCCATAACTCGACGCATTATGTTCCGCCGCACGCGCTTTTCAGACAGGCGTCCCAGGGGGACAGAACTCGTGCGACAGCACGGTCGCCGCTTCGGACGCGGGCACGAGTGGGACGAGAGCTGCTGGACCTTCTCCTACAGCAATACCACGGCCCCTGCCGCGCGCGTCTATACGGGCACCCTGCTCTACACGTTGACCTCGCCCTAGACAGAGCCAGTCCTCAACCATCTATGCGTCCACTGCCCCTCTTGCCCCTGCTGATGGTACTGGCCGCCGCGCATGCGGGCCCCGCCAGGACCATCGTCATCGACGACTCCGGCACGCTGCCCTATGACACGCCTCTCGTCATGCATTGGCAGCAGCTCTTGCCGCGCCGTCCCGTCAACAACACGCTCACCGGGACCACCACCATCCGGGTGAGACTCAACGTCGGCCCCTGGCTGCACCGAACCGGACGCATCTACCTCATGGTGCCCGCGCAGCAGCTCGGCTCCCTGGCCGCCTCCTGGACCACGCAGGGCAGGCTGCTTGCGGGACGGATCACTTCCGGCAGCCGGACTCTCGTCTACGCCGGCGCCATCACCACGCCATTCATCGAGGATGTGCTGCAACTGACGCTCAACGTCGATGCCCGGCAGATGCAGCAGCTCTCTCACATCAACTTTCAGTTCCAGATGGACGAGGAGTGATCGTGCGCCCCGTGTTGATCGCCCTGAGCCTGCTCTGCGCCGCGCTGCATTCGTCTGTGGCCGCGGCCCAGGGGTTTGCTGCGCTGGTGTCGCCGCCGCGGTTTGAGCTCAAGGCGAAGGCGAACACCACAGTGCGCCAGGTGATCGAGATCACCAATCGCGCGACCTTGCCCGCGAAATTGCGGGTGCGGACGGCGGACTTCAGTCTGACCAAAGACTACGGCGTGACCTTCCGCGACGATCTCGCGCCCGGCAGCTGCCGGCCGTGGGTCGCCCTCGAAAGGCCGCAGGTTGCTCTGCCCGGAAGCGGAACGATCCGCTATCGCTTCGAGGTGCAGGTGCCGGCGGACATCCCCGCGGGCGAGTGCCGGTTCGGCATCCTGATCGAAGGCGAGGAGCCGGCGGTGGCGCAGGCCGGAGCCCTGCGGGTGCCGGTGGCGGGACGGATTGGCGTCATCGTGTACGTGGTCATCGGTGCTGGCGCCCCGCGTTTGGAGATCTTCGGCCCGGATGTCGTCACGCTCAACGGCGCGCGCGTGCCCGCGCTGCGCGTGCACAACGCTGGTGATGCGCATGGGCGCATGAGCGGGTTCCTGTCGGGTACCGACGCCAAGGGAGTGAAATACGACTTCACCCCCTCGGACTTTCCCATTCTGCCCGGCGAGGTGTGTGAGGTGTTCCTGACGCCGTCCACGTCCGACAACGATCATCCGACGCTCAGCTTTCCGGTCAGGGTGCGGGGGACCCTCGAATGGGCAGACCAGAAGACCGCTCTTGATGAGCACTTCGAATGAACCCGCGCGTGCGGCGCGCGTCATTCCTGACACGCTGCCTGCCCGGATTGTCACTGATCGCGAGCGGCGTTGCGGGCGCGGATGTGCAGACCCCTCGGGCCGCGATCGCGCCGGCGGCGGCGGAGACGTACCAGGACCATTACATCGCCGGGGGCACGCTCGCGCCTGACATTTCCACCGGGGACTACGGCACCAGCGACACCAGCGGGCTGGCACGCTCGATACGCGTCGACGGCGTCGTGAGCGCGCTGCGCCAGGAGGGACCCGGCGCTGCTGCGGGCCTGAATGAAAACGGCCTGATCGTTGACGCTCAATGGGACACCGCCTCCTACGGCGCGTGGTCCGCGGATGCGGCCGGGCGCACCGGCGGTTCGGCGCGTGCGGTGGCGGGCAATCCTTACGGCGATGCGTCCTTTTCGATCCACCAGCGCGGCATGCCTTTCGATGATGGCTGGCAGGCCGACAACGCGCTGGGGGACATCAATACGCCGCTCATCGGTCTCGCGCGCCTGCAGCCGCGTTTTCTCCTCACCTCCGCACCGATGCAAGGCATCAGCAGCGAATGGCGCGGACCCTCGGGGTTGCAGCTGGTCGCAGGCACCGGTGACCCCGGCATCTACGAGGGCATCAAGGTCCCAACGTTCCTGACGCTGGGCGGAACCACGGGCACGCTCGGCGCGCAATGGTCGCCCGCGCCGCAATGGGCTGTGGGCGGGGAATTCGCGGCGGCGCGCAACGTCACCCTCTACTACCAGTCACTCGACAACACGGCGACCACCGCCGCGTTGCCGCACTTTTCCTCGAGCACGGGGTATCTCACGACCGCCTGGCAGGACGGCACCTCCCGCGCGCAGCTCAATGTCATCGATGGCAGCGTGGATGGCCTGGGCAATTCGCTGGGTGCCTGGTTCGACGCCTCGCATACGCGAGGACCGTTCACCGACAGCTTCGGGCTGTTTCGCATCGACCCCAATCTCGCCTGGGGCAATCAGGTCATCACCAACGATGTGAAGGGTGGCTACTATCGCCTCGGCTACCAGAGCCGGCGGTGGGTGGCGGACGTCGGCGTGGACAAGGTGAGCTCGGTGTCGGGCAACGGCGTCAACACCACGTTCGTGAACGGCGATGCACGCTACCAGTTGTCGCGTGACCTGGGGATGGGCGGTGTCGCCACCATCCGCCACTCCGGCAGTGGCAACGCCTGGTCGCTCGAAGGCTACCTCGACGAGGTCAACTCCCTGGGCACGAGCCGCGAGCAGGTGGGCTACGCAACCGATTCGCAGGCCAGGGACAGCACGCTCACCCTGCAGCAGACGTGGAACATGCGTCCCGGGTCGCACCTCAGCACCTCCGTTGCCGTCGACCAGATCATCGGCTCGGCTACCACCCCCGAGCTGACCCCCACTCTCACACAACGCAGTACCGTGCTTCGCCTGGCCGTCTATGGCGGCGGCGAGTTCAACGCACGACTCTCGATCGAGGGCAGCGTGCAATGGGCCGACGCCGTCCAGGGCCGGGCGGCGCCGGATATTTCGGCGGACGTATCCCTCATCTGCCAGCTGACGCGCGCGTGGTCGGTGCTCGGTACCTATTACCAGAGCCGCGTCGGTTCCTGGACGCCGCTGATCGTGACTTCGCCCCTGGCGCCCCCGACCCCGACCGTCATACCGGCGACGGGCGAGCGCGGCGTGTTTCTGACGGTGCGCTACCAGGCAGCGCGCGGTTCGCATTTCGCGCCACTCGGAGGTCTGCCCGGCTCCGGATCCGGCCGGCTCACTGGCGTTGTGTATCTGGACACCAACGAAAACGGACGCTTCGATGCCGGCGAATCCGCAGCACCCAACGTCACCGTGATCCTCGACGGCCGCTTCTCCACGCGCACTGATTCGAACGGACGCTTCGACTTCCCAGCGGTGGCGGCCGGCCACCACGTGCTCACGATACAGGCGGACAACCTACCGCTGCCCTGGACGCTCACCAACGGGGGGCGCATCGAGGTGGACGTTGGCACGCGCGACCGAGTCGATGTCAACATCGGCGCGCAGCGGCTGAAGTAAGACCGGCCCGGGCGCGCCCAGGCCCGTCAGTCGACCACGGAAGACTTGATCACGATGCCGCCCGTTAGCACGCTGGTCACCGGCGTGGCGGCGGCGATTTCCAGCAACCGTGTGCGCTGCTCGGGTGTCAGGGGCCTGGCGAATGACAGGCGCCGCTCGATATGATCGCGCCCCTCAGGATCGCGCGACCAGCGCACGCCTACGGTGATCTTGCCCAGGGTCCAGTCGTTCTGTGCTGCGTGTCTGCGCAGCGCTACTGCGGTATCCGCTCCCAGGCTCGCGAGCAGCAGCTCACGCGGCGCGAAACCCGCGTCGCTGCCGCCAGCTGCGACCGGCTCGTCGGCCGTGAGATGGTGATGTCCGGACACGATCTGCTGCACGTGCTGATGTTCATTGATCACGGTGACGTAAGCCATCTGCAGATCCTCCCCCGGCCGCGCGCTCGCGCCGCGTGGCATAAACGCCCGCGTGCACGGCGCGGCCGAACATGCTGCGCGCGATGCTGCCCACGCTCAATCCGGTCACATCGTCCAGACGGTAAGTGGCGCCTTCGAGAATAGCTTCCGCGGCGCGCAGCCCGCTGCGCACCGCAGGCCCGATGCCTTCGCCCAGATCTCGCGTGGCGAGCCCCGCGGCGTCCCCGGTGATGAATGCGTTCTCGCGCCTCACGACTTCGACGCGGCCACGCAGATAGTAACTGTAGCCGGTGGGATCGTAGCGCGCACCGGGCGTCAGGGCGCCCTCCAGCGTCGAGGCGAGGTGCGTCCAGTGCTGGCGGATATCGTGGCCACCCTGCTTCATCCGATCGGCGATCCCGCCGATGCCGACGTTGAGCCAACCGCGCTCCTTGGGCACGTACCACGAGTATCCGGGAAGCCCCTGTTCGAAGAACCACAGGTGACAGTCGGAATCGTGCCAGTCGTACTGGATCTCGTGCTCGAGGGTGACGATCTGCAGCCCGCTGGTGCGCGGATTCAGTTCGCGGAACAACTCGCGATATACGGGGCAGCGCGTACCGCCGGCCCCGATGAGGTAACGGCAGCGAAACGCGTCGTCGATCACATACCCCGCGCCGTCGGCGGCGATGTGGCGCACGTTGTGCTGTTCGAGCGGTGCGCCCGAGCGCTCCAGCAGCCAGGCGTCGAACTCGAAACGGCGGATCGAGTGCTGCACGCACGGCACCGGCAGGTGCAGCCGCGCGAAGTGCACACGCAGCCGCGGAAAGGTCAGGAGCCGGTGCGGGTACGCATCGAGGTCCATGCCCAGATCACGCACCACCTCGGGCGTGATCCAGCCGGCGCACAGCTTCAGGCGCGGGAAGCGCTCGCGATCGAGCACCAGCACGTCCGCGCCGGCTGCCCTGAGCTTCCAGGCCGCGGTCGAGCCGGCAGGTCCGCCGCCGACGATGAGCACGTCACAGCTGCGCATGCGCGGTGCCGGTCAGCGCGTGTACAGGTGCGCGCGGGTCCAGGCGATGTCGTTGTTCTGCGCGGGCGCGAACACCACCTGGAACAGCTGCAGCGTGCCGGTGGTGAATGCGGCGACGGAGCCGGCGAGGTACAGCCGCCACATGCGCACGAACTTTTCATCGAACATGCCGCGCACGCGTTCGCTGGCGCCTTCGTAGCGGGCAAACCAGTGCCGCAGAGTCTGTGCGTAGTGCAGGCGCAGGTTTTCCACGTCCAGGATCGAGAAGTTCCCCGGCTCGAAAATCGGCGCCATCTCCGCGAGCGAGGGCGGATAGGCGCCCGGGAAAATGCGTTTCTCGATCCACGGCTGCAGGCGCGCCGGACGATTGCGCCCGATGGAGTGAATCAGCCCGCGCCCGCCTCCGCGCAGGCAGCGCTGCACGACGTGACCGAGCGTCGCGTAGTTCTTCAGACCCACGTGCTCGAGCATGCCCACCGACACGAAGGCGTCGTAGCGGCCGCCGATGTTGCGGTAGTCCTCCTCCACGTACTCCACGCGCCCGGCGAGACCCTCGCGTGCCGCGCGCCCGCGGGCGTAGGCAATCTGCTCGTGCGAAATATTGAAGGCGCGCACCCGCACCCCGTAGTGTCGCGCCATATGCAGCGCCAGCGTGCCCCAGCCGCAGCCGGCTTCGACGACGCTCTCGCCGGACTGCAGACGCAGCTTGCGGCACACATGATCCATCTTCGCGACCTGCGCCTCATCGAGCGTGGCATCCGGCGTCGGGTAGTACGCGCAGGTGTAGGCCATGGTGCTGCCGAGCCACAGCGCATAGAACTGGTTGCCGATGTCGTAGTGATGATGGATGTTGTCGCGCGAGTCGGCTAGCGTGTTGGGGTGCGGGCGGCGCAGGGCGGTGAACGCACGGCGCCAGAACGAGGCGGGCCTGCCGCCCATGCCGCCGGCGCGGTACACCGTCTCGAGCAGTCTCACCAGGTCACCGTCGATCACGACGGCGCCCTCGCTGTAGGCGTCCCCGAAGCGCAGCCACGGATCGGCGAGAATGGATGCAAGGGTCGCGCGACTGGCGAAGGTCACCTGGGCCAGCGGCTCCTCGGGCCCGACCCGCGCGCCCCCGGAAATCGCGAACTGCGCGGGTGGATTCCCCAGGAATGAGCGCAGTCGGGACAACAGCCAGTGATCCAGCGAGCTGCCTTGGGCGGCAGCCCGCGGCGGTTCCGCCGCGAGCGGCGCTGCAGCCGCAGCTCGATCGGCCGCGGTCCGCTCGGCGGGGGCGTTGGTCAGGCTGTCCTCGCAGGAGGCGTTCACGACTGTCTTCCCAAAGGCTTCGGTAGGGTTAATTTAGCACGGGGCGCCGCGGCGGGCCGCCATGGTTCTGAGCGCAGGCCACGCTGCCGTTCAAGCGCTGGGTTGTCAGTTTGGCAGTGGGGCGCTTGCGGGCGCGGGCCGCCCAGAAGCGCTGTTCAGTCAAAAAACCCGCCCGGGCCTCGGCCGCACTCAGCGGCCGTGCCTGGTCGACGTTTCGGTAAGACACGGCCTTGCGCAATTGACCGTCCGGACTAACCAGGTAGGCGACCGTATCATTGGTGCGTACGTCGACATTGAAGATGACCAGATCGGCGTGATTGGCGACGCTCACGTTAAATGTCCGCACCCGGT
>CATPBM010000126.1 GCA_955652625.1 uncultured Steroidobacteraceae bacterium | reverse complement strand
TCTCCTGACTGGCCGCAATGGGAATGATTCCGGCACGCGACACCAGACCCACCGTCGGTTTGATGCCAACCATGCCGTTGACGCTCGCTGGGCAGCTGATCGAGCCATCGGTCTCGGTGCCCACCGCGACGAGCGCGAGATCGGCCGTGATCGCCGCGCCCGACCCGGAACTCGACCCGCAGGGATTGCGGTCCAGCGCGTAGGGATTTCGGGT
Organism: uncultured Steroidobacteraceae bacterium; assembly: GCA_955652625.1. Taxonomy (GTDB): domain Bacteria; phylum Pseudomonadota; class Gammaproteobacteria; order Steroidobacterales; family Steroidobacteraceae; genus 13-2-20CM-66-19. The sequence continues at coordinate 2,826 of CATPBM010000126.1, read as the reverse complement.
CTGCCCGCCGCGTCCGCTCCATCCGGACGAAGAGCGCTTGGAGCGGAAGTTGGCCCACTCACTCAGGTTTGTCTTGCCGAGTATGAGTGCGCCGGCCGCGCGCAAGCGACGTTCGATGAAGGCATCATGTGCGGGCCTGGAGTCCACGAGCGCCAGCGAAACCGGCCGTGGTCAGCATCCGGTCGGCGGTCCCTGCGCGGGGCCGGCGCGCGTCCTGCGCCCGCCCGCTGACCGTCAGGCCCTGCCGGGAGTCGCCGGAGTCGCGGGCGCTTCAGGCGCCGCCGCGTCCGCGCCCCAGTCTTCCTCCTCGTGCGAGGTCACGATGGACACCGGATCGCTCGCCGGAAATGTGGCTGCCAGCGCCTCGTCGAGCTGGCGTTCGATTTTCTGCCGGTGCGCGCTCTGCTGCGCGCTCTGGAGATCACTCATCTTCCGAACTCCTTGGCTCTGGCCTTCACGGGCCTTAAGGCTGCCTCACTGAACATAGTACGCCTGCGCGAGTAGCCGCAGGCAGGTCTGGCGGAGTAGGCTTTTACCTGCCGGTGATGCTCGTGCCGCCGGTCCTTTTTTGCCGGGGAGCATCCGCTATGGGGTACGCGACTTCGGGCATCCGTAATATCGCGCTGGTCGGACAGGCCGGCGCAATCCGCGCCCGCGGGAGCCTCGCGCGCGGCACCACGGTGTCGGACTTCGACCCGCAGGAGAAGCGCCTGCAACACTCCCTGGACACCGCGGTCTGCACCTTCGACTGCGACGGGGTGCACATCAACATCATCGATACGCCTGGTTACGCGGATTTTCTCGGCAAGGCACTGTCGGTTCTCGAAGCGGTCGAAGCGGTCGCCGTGGTGGTCAGCGCCGTCAACGGCGTGGACAGCCTGACGCAGCGTCTGATGGAGTTCGCCCGCGAGCGCGAGCTGTGCCGCCTCATCATCGTCAACAAGATCGACAGCCGCGATGCGCACTGCGCCGACGTCCTGCAGCAGTTGCGCGAGGCGTTCGGCCCCGAGTGCCTGCCGCTGAACCTGCCCGCCGGCGGCGGGGACAGCGTAGTGGACTGCTTCTTCCAGCCCCCCGGCCGGGCCGCGGACTTCTCCTCGGTCGAGGCTGCCCATACCCAGATCATCGACCAGGTCGTCGAGCTCGATGAAAAGCTCATGGCCCTGTACCTGGAGCAGGGCGAGGAGCTCTCGCCCGAGCAGCTGCATGACCCGTTCGAGCAGGCGCTGCGCGAAGGGCATCTGGTGCCGGTGTGCTTCGCTTCCGCCGAGACCGGGGCGGGGATCCCCGAGCTGCTGCAGGTGATTGAGCGGCTGATGCCCAATCCCGCGGAAGGCAACCCGCCGCCGTTCCTGAAGGGCGCAGGCGAGGTGGCGACGCGCGTGGCCGTGACGCCCGATCCCGGCAAGCACGTGATTGCGCACGTCTTCAAGGTGAGCATCGATCCGTACGTGGGCAAGCTCGGGGTGTTGCGCGTGCACCAGGGTACGGTGCGCCAGGGCAGCCAGCTGTTCGTGGGCGATGCGCGCAAGCCCATCAAGATCGCGCATCTGCTGCGCATGCTGGGAAAGGAGACCCGGGAAATCACCGAGGCGGGCCCGGGAGAGATCTGCGCCACGCCCAAGGTGGATGAGTTGCACCTGGATGCCGTGCTGCACGACTCGCACGACGAGGATCAGTATCACCTCAAGCCCGTCGCCTTCCCGCCGGCCATGCTCGGCATTGCCATCGAGCCGGAGCGGCGCGGCGACGAGCAGCGGCTCGCGGACACGCTGCACAAGCTCACCGCCGAAGATCCGTGCGTGCGCATCGAGCACCACGCGGCGGTGAACGAGACCGTGCTCTATGGCATGGGGGAGTTTCATCTGCGCGTGCTGCTCGAGCGCATGAGCGAGCGCTACGGCGTACACGTGAAGAGCCACCCGCCGAGCATTCCGTACCGCGAGACCATCACGCGCCCGGCGGAAGGGCACTGCCGGCACAAGAAACAGACCGGCGGCGCCGGGCAGTTCGGGGAGGTGTATTTGCGTATCGAGGCGTTGGAGCGCGGCACGGGCTTTGAGTTCGTGGACGACGTGGTGGGTGGCGCGATCCCAGGGCAATACATTCCGGCGGTGGAGAAGGGCGTACGCCAGGTCCTGAGCGAGGGAGCGCTCGCCGGCTTTCCCATCCAGGATGTGCGCGTCACGGTGTACGACGGCAAGCATCACGCCGTGGACTCGAAGGAGGTGGCGTTCGTGTCTGCCGGACGCAAGGCGTTCCTGGACGCGCTGCAGAAAGCCACGCCGATCGTGCTCGAGCCGATCATGCGCCTGGAGATCACCGCCCCGGCGAGCGCCATCGGGGACGTCACCGGGGATCTTGCGACCAAAAGGGCGCGTATCAACGGCAGCGATTCGCTGCCCGGCCAGCGCGCCACGCTCATGGCCTTCGTGCCGCTTGCGGAAGTTTCCGAGTATCAGTCGCGACTGAAGGCGCTCACCGGAGGGCAGGGCGCCTACACCATGGAGTTGAGCCACTACGATCCGGTACCGGCGCGCAAGCAGCAGGAGCTCGCCCAGGCCCGGCGTCCGCGCGCGGAAGAAGACTGACCAGCTTGCCGCAGGAGAAGACCTTGAAAGCAGCCGTACTTTGTGCGCTGGCGTTCGCCGGGCTGGCCGCGCTGCCGGCACCGGCCGAGTCCCCTGCCGGTCAGCATGCGAAGGCGAGTTCGCTCGCGCCCCACGCGCACTCGCGCCGTCACGTCTACGGCGCACCGATCCAGCGCCCCGTCGTGTCGGGTCACGCCCGGCACAAGCGCCGCGCGGCCAAGCTGCCTTCCTGAGG
>CATPBM010000125.1 GCA_955652625.1 uncultured Steroidobacteraceae bacterium | reverse complement strand
GCCGAAGAGTCCGTCGAGCGCCAGCGGCGCATGCGGCTCGGCGTGCAGGAAGTCGAGCAGCGCCCAGACGGCCAGGTTGACGATGAGGAGCGCCGCGAGCTGGTCGAAGCTTACGGCAAAGCGCGGCGGCCAGCGGCGGCGCAGCGTCAGCAGCGCGAGGCCCCCGCCCAGGTTGCGGACGAGCCCTGCGAGCAGGCCCGGCGGTGGTGGCGGCACCGGGGGCGGGGCAGCACCGGCAGTCGCCGGTTCAGGGGCAGGGTGCTCCGCAGACGGGTCCAGCGGTCACCCCCGTTGATCGCGCAGCCGCTTAAGGACCTTCATCATCGCCGCGACGCGCGACAGCTCGGCGAGGGCTTCGGCCTGAGTCATGTGCCCGCCCTTGTCCTGGAGCGCCTCCTCGGCGCGTTGCTTGGCGGCGAGCGCCGCAGCCTCGTCGATGTCCCTGGCGCGCATCGCCGTGTCGGCCAGCACGGTGACCTTGTTGGGCTGCACTTCGAGCGCCCCGCCACCGACGAAGAAGTGGTGCTCCTGACCGTCCGGAGTCTGCACGCGCACCTCGCCCGGCTTGAGCAGCGTCAGGAGCGGCGCGTGCCGCGGATAGATGCCGAGATCGCCCTGCGAGGCGGCCACGAACACCGCGGCCGCGGGACCTGCGAACAGCTCGCCCTCGGCGCTGACGATGTCGACATGGATGGTATGGGCTTCGGCCATGGCAGTTACTGCAGCGTCTTTGCCTTGGCGACCGCCTCGTCGATCGAGCCGACCATATAGAAGGCCTGCTCAGGCAACGCGTCGAACTCGCCGCCAATGATGCCCTTGAAGCCGCGAATGGTGTCCTTCAGCGGCACGATCTTGCCGTCCTGGCCGGTGAACACCTTGGCGACATTGAAGGGCTGCGACAGGAAGCGCTGCACCTTGCGCGCGCGGTATACGGTGAGCTTGTCCTCTTCGGAGAGCTCGTCCATCCCTAAGATCGCGATGATGTCCTGCAGTTCCTTGTAGCGCTGCAGCACCACCTGCACGCCGCGCGCAGTGTTGTAGTGCTCCTCCCCCACCACCAGAGGATCGAGCTGCCGGCTGGTGGAATCAAGCGGATCCACCGCCGGATAGATCCCCAGGGAGGCGATCTGGCGCGACAGCACAACCGTCGCATCGAGGTGCGCGAAGGTGGTCGCAGGCGAGGGGTCGGTCATGTCGTCGGCGGGCACGTACACCGCCTGGATCGAGGTGATGGAGCCTTTCTTGGTGGAGGTGATGCGCTCCTGCAGCACGCCCATCTCCTCGGCGAGTGTCGGCTGGTAACCGACCGCGGAGGGCATGCGCCCGAGCAACGCCGATACCTCGGTGCCCGCGAGCGTGTAGCGGTAGATGTTGTCGATGAAGAACAGCACGTCGCGACCCTTGTCGCCGCTGTCCGGGCGGGTCTCGTCGCGGAAGTACTCGGCCATGGTGAGCCCGGTTAGCGCCACGCGCAGGCGGTTGCCCGGCGGCTCGTTCATCTGCCCGTAGACCATCGCCACCTTGGAGTTCGACAGGTCGTCCTTGTCGATGACGTTCGACTCGATCATCTCGTGATAGAAGTCGTTGCCCTCGCGGGTGCGCTCGCCGACGCCGGCGAACACCGACAGCCCGCTGTACTGCTTGGCGATGTTGTTGATGAGCTCGAGCATGTTGACGGTCTTGCCCACACCCGCGCCACCGAACAGGCCGACCTTGCCACCCTTGGCGAAGGGCACCAGCAGGTCGATGACCTTGATGCCGGTGACGAGCAGATCCTGGCCACCGGCTTGATCGGCGAAGGAGGGCGGCGGCCGATGGATCGGCAGGTACTCGCTGGCCGTTACCGGTCCGCGGTTGTCCTGCGGATGCCCGAGGACGTCCATGATGCGCCCGAGCGTGCCCTGGCCCACCGGCACCGATATCGGCGCGCCAGTCGCCTGCACCGTGAGGCCGCGCTTGAGTCCTTCGGAGGGGCCCATGGCGATGGTGCGCACCACGCCGTCACCGAGCTGCTGCTGCACCTCGAGGGTGAGGTCCACGTCCTTGATCTTCAGGGCCTCGTAGATCGAGGGGATGGATTCCCGCGGAAACTCGACGTCGATGACGGCGCCGATGATCTGGGTAATCTGTCCCTCGCTGGATTTGGCCATGGTGTCGTTCCTCAGACCGCAGCGGCGCCGCCCACGATCTCCGAAAGCTCCTTCGTGATCGCCGCCTGGCGGGCCTTGTTGTAGATCAGTTGCAACTCGTTAATCAGCTTGCCGGCGTTGTCCGAGGCCGACTTCATCGCGACCATGCGCGCGGCCATCTCCGAGGCGACGTTCTCGACCGCGCCCCGATACACCTGCGACTCGATGTAGCGCATGAGCAGCCCATCGAGAATGCCCGCCGCGTCCGGCTCGTAGATGTAGTCCCAGTGCTCCTGCAGTCCCTCGGTGTCGAGCGCTTCGATCGGCAGCAGCTGCTCCACGGCGGGCCTTTGCGTCATGGTGTTGACGAACTGCGCGTTCACCAGAAACAAGCGGTCGAGCTCGCCTTTGCGGTATGCGTCCAGCATCACCTTCACGGTGCCGATGAGATCCTTCACGTGCGGCCTGTCGCCCAGCTGCGAGACGTTGGCAAGGATCGGGACCGAGAGGCGCCGGAAGAAGCTGAGGCCCTTGCTGCCGATGAGGCACAGGCTCACCTGGGCGCTCTTGCTCTGCCACTCGCGCATGAGCATGAGGGTCTGCTTGAACACGTTTGCGTTCAGCGCGCCTGCGAGGCCCCGGTCGGTGGAAATCACGATGACGCCTATGGCCTTAGGCTCGCGCGTCACGAGGAACGGATGTCGGTAATCCGGGTTCGCCTCGGTGAGATGGCCGATGACGTTGCGCATTTTCTGCGCGTACGGGCGCGCAAGCTTCATGCGCTCCTGGGCGCGGCGCATCTTGCTCGTGGCCACCATCTGCATGGCCTTGGTGATCTTCTGAGTGCTCTTCACACTCGCGATCTTGGAGCGTATTTCCTTGGTGCCGGGCATGTTCAGTAGGTACCCGTGGCCACGAAGTCCTCGATGACCTTCTTCAGCTCCGCCTCGTTCTCCTTGGAGAGCTTGGGCTGCGCGTTGATGCCCTCGAGCACCGACTGATAGTTGCTGTGCGCGAAGGCCTGCAACGCCGCCTCGAACGCCACCACCTTCTTGAGCTCCACCTTGTCCATGTAGCCGTTGTTGACCGCGTAGATGGTTACCGCCATCTCCGCAACCGACATCGGCGCGTACTGCTTCTGCTTCATCACCTCGGTGACGCGCTGGCCGCGCTCGAGCTGCTTGCGCGTGGCCTCGTCAAGATCGGAAGCGAACTGTGAGAACGCCGCGAGTTCGCGGTACTGCGCGAGCGAGAGGCGGATGCCGCCGCCGAGCTTCTTGATGATGTCGGTCTGCGCGGCGCCGCCGACGCGCGATACCGAGATACCCGCGTTCATGGCGGGACGGATGCCCGCGTTGAAGAGGTCCGTCTCCAGGAAGATCTGCCCGTCGGTGATGGAGATGACGTTGGTCGGGACGAACGCCGTCACATCGCCCGCCTGGGTCTCGATGATGGGCAGCCCCGTGAGCGAGCCGGTCTTGCCCTTCACTTTGCCGCTGCTGGCTTTCTCCACGTACTCCTCGTTCACGCGCGCGCTGCGCTCGAGCAGGCGCGAGTGCAGATAGAACACGTCCCCGGGGAAGGCTTCGCGGCCCGGCGGGCGGCGCAGCAGCAGGGAGATCTGGCGGTAGGCGACCGCCTGCTTGGAGAGGTCGTCATAGATAATGAGTGCGTCCTCCCCGTTGTCCATGAAGTACTCGCCCATGGTCACGCCCGAGTAGGCCGCGATGTACTGCAGCGCCGGCGGCACGGAAGCGGACGCCGCCACCACCACGGTGTGCGCCATGGCGCCGTGCTCCTCGAGTTTTCTGACGACATTGGCGATGGTCGACTGCTTCTGGCCGATCGCCACGTAGATGCACTTAATGCCGGAGGACTTCTGGTTGATGATGGTGTCGATGGCGAGCGCGGTCTTGCCGGTCTGGCGGTCGCCGATGATGAGCTCGCGCTGACCGCGGCCGATTGGCACCATCGAGTCGATGGCCTTGTAGCCGGTCTGCACCGGCTGGCTCACGGATTTTCTGTAGATGACCCCGGGCGCCACGCGCTCGATTGGCGAGGTGCGCGTCGCCTTCACCGCACCCTTGTCATCCAGCGGCACGCCGAGCGCATCCACCACGCGTCCCAGAAGCTCCGGTCCCACCGGCACTTCCAGAATGCGCCCCGTGGTCTTGACGGTATCGCCTTCCCCGAGGTGCTTGTAGTCGCCCAGCACCACCGCGCCGACCGAGTCCTGCTCCAGATTCAGCGCCAGTCCGAAGGTGTTGCCGGGGAACTCGAGCATCTCGCCGTAGCGTGCATCGGCAAGCCCGTGGATGCGGGTGATGCCGTCGGTGACCGACACGATGGAGCCGACGTTGCGTGCCTCGGTTACGGACTTGAAGTCCTTGATCCGCTGCTTGATCAGATCGCTGATCTCGGTTGCCTTGATGGCCATGTGGGTTCTCTTACGCAGTTAATTCGTACGCGATGCGATCCAGGCGCGTGCGCAGCGAGCCGTCGATGACCAGGTCCCCGGAGCGCAGCACCGCGCCGCCGATGAGCGCCGGGTCGACCTCGCAGTGCAGGCGGACGCTGCGCTTCAGGCGCTTCTCGAGAGCCGCAGCAAGTTTCTTCTGCTGCGCCTGGTTGAGCGGGGAGGCGGAAGTGACCGTGACATCGCCGACCCTCTGCGCGTTATCCATCAGCGTATCGAACTGCGCAGAGATCTCCGGCAGGTAGGCGAGGCGGCGGTTGGCGGCAAGGGTGCTCACGAAGTTCGCGCCGTGCTCCCCGAGCTTGGATGCGGCGATGCCGGTCACGAGTTGCGCCAGCTCCTCTGGCGTCACATGCGGATTGCCGAGCAGCGTCTTGATGCGCGGGTAGCGCACTACCTGAGCCGCCGCCTGCAGCGCATGGGACCAGGGCGCGAGACGCTCGTGAGCCTGCGCCTCCTCGAAGGCCGCGCGCGCGTAGGGTCGTGCGATGGTGAGCCGGTCCGCCATGATTCGTCCGTCAGACCTGCGCCGCGAGCTGGTCGAGCAGGTCCGCGTGCGTGCGTGCGTCGATCTCGCGCCCGAGGAGCTTGGAAGCTGCGCCGACCGCGATGCCGGCCACTTCGCGCCGCAGGCTGTCTTTCGCGCGCGTGGTGTCGAGCTGGATCTGCTGCTGCGCCCCGGCCACGATGCGTGCAGCTTCGCTGCTCGCGGCGCCCTTGGCCTGTTCCACCAGGTCATTGGCGAGATGCTGCGCGTGCTCGATGATCTGGTTGGCGCGCTCGCGCGCCTCGCGCACGATGGCCTCGGCCTTGCCGCGCGCCTCGGTAAGCTCCTGCTCGCCCTTCTCGGCGGCCGCCAGTCCCTGCGCGATCTTGCGCTCGCGCTCCTCCATCGCGTCGAGGATGTGCGGCCAGATCCACCTCATCGTGCCGAACACGAGCAAGGCGAACACGATCATCTGCACGATGAGCGTGAGATTGATGTTCACGATCCCTTCTCCTGTCTCGGGTCGTCAGCGAACTGTTTTCAGTGCGCCGCGCGCATCGCTTCCTGGAGGGCGCTCACGAACGGGTTGGCGAAGGTGAAGAACAGCGCGAAACCGATGCCGATCATCGCCACCGCGTCGAGCAGTCCCGCGACCAGGAACATCTGCACGCGCAGCGTCGGCAACAGTTCCGGCTGGCGCGCCGAGCCCTCGATGAAGCGACCGCCGAGGATGCCGAAGCCGATGGCGGTGCCGAGTGCTCCCAGGCCGAAGATTATGCCGACGGCCAGCACGGTCATGGCCTGGATGTGTGCAATGTTTTCCATTCAACTCTCCTCGAAAACAGTACGAATACGCAACCCTTACTACGCCGACTGCGCTGATCAGTGATGCTCGTGAGCCATCGACAGATAGACGATCGTCAGCACCATGAATATGAAGGCCTGCAGCACGATCACAAGGATGTGGAATATCGACCACGCGAGCGCGAGAGCGATCTGGGCAATCAGGCCGAGCCAGCCGCCGACCGTGGCGAGGCTGGCAAGTCCGCGCGACAGAGTCAGCGCCGCCAGCAGCAGGAAAATCATCTCGCCCGCGTACAGGTTGCCGTACAGACGCAGCGCCAGCGATATGGGGCGGGCAACGAAGGTGACCGACTCGAGGATGAGGTTCACGGGCACCAGCAGCGCCTGCGCGAAAACGTTCCTGACACGAAAGGGCTGCAGAGTGAACTCACTGATGAAACCGACGAAGCCCTTCATCTTCAGGCTGTAGAAGATGATGAGGATGAAGACCGTGAGCGACAGTGCGAAGGTCGCGTTCAGGTCCGTGCTCGGCACCACTTTCAGGTGCTCGAAGCCGGCACCGCGTCCCGCCGCTGGCAGCAGGTCGACCGGCACGAGATCCATGAAGTTGAACAGGAAGATCCAGCAGAAGATGGTGAGCGCGAGAGGGGCGATGAGGCGACTGGTGCCGTGGAAGGTGTCGCGCACCTGCGTGTCGACGAACTTGACGATGATCTCGATGAAGTTCTGGACCCTGCCGGGCACGCCGCTGCTCGCCTTGCGGGCCACCAGCCAGAACAGCACGAAAAACACCAGCGCCAGCACGACCGAGAAGAACACGGTGTCGTAGTTGATCACCGTGAAGTCGACGATCCCGTGCGCCTGCCTGTTCGACAGGAAGGCCTGGTGGTGCAGGATGTACTCGGTCGCCCCCCCGCTCTTTTCCGCCGCTGCCATGCCGGTCATCAATCCACCCATCGCTCAGGCGCCGCGGCGCGCGCCGCTCAGGGCGGGCAGCGCGCTCAGCAGCGCAATCCAGTACACCAGGAAGGTGGCGGCGAACGCGGCGAACATCGCCAGCGGCGCGACTCTCATCACCTTCAGCACCACCACGAACAGCATCACCACGAGGGCGAGCTTCACGGCCTCGCCGACGTAAAACGCGCTCAAGGCGCGCGCAGCGGAGGCACCCGCCCGTCCGCCAAATACCAGTCCCGCCATCGCGAGGCTCCCTGCCGTGGCAATGCCGCCACCCGCCAGCGCCGAGAGGGCCGCAACCTGGCCGCTCAAGGCCGAGGCACACACAGCGGCCATCACGGTCACGGCCGCCTGACCCAGCACGACGCCGAAGGCCAGCCGCCGAGCCTTGGGCAGATCGATCGCCGACACCTTATATAAGTCCCGCTCGAGGGGCTCAAAAGAGCCGCTGCTCTTGCGTCTTGAGCGGACGCAAGTGGCTTTACATTACTTCGGCCGTTCAGTCACTTAGGCAACTACGGCGAAAAAGCCGCGGGATTATAGAGACCGCCCGCGCATCAGTCCATCGCCCTGTCACGCGCGCCGGCTGCGCGGTGCCGGACCTACTGGATGTGCGCCAGGATCCCGTCGAGCTCGTCCAGACTGTTGTAACTCACGACGAGCTTGCCCTTGCCACCGCTGCCCGGCTGGATGGCGACGCGGGCGCCGAGCTTCTCGGCGAGCTCCTGCTCCAGGCGCTCCACGTTCGGGTCGCGCGCGGATGCCCCCGCACCGGATCCGGCACCGGCCGGGGCCTGCAGGCGGCGCACCAGCGCCTCGGTCTCGCGCACCGACAGGCCCTTCTTCGCGACCAGCGCTCCGACCTCGCTCTGCTGCCTTTTCTGGGTGAGCGCCAGCAGCGCACGGGCGTGGCCCATCTCGATCGAGCGCTTCTCCAGCAGTTCGCACACCTCGGGCGAGAGCTCCAGCAGGCGCAACAGGTTGCTGACGCCCACGCGCGAGCGCCCGACCGCATCGGCGGTTTGCTGGTGCGTGAGACCGAACTCGGTGATCAGGCGCGACAGCGCCCGCGCCTCCTCCAGGGGGTTGAGGTTCTCGCGCTGGATATTCTCGATCAGCGCGACGGCGATGGCCGCCTCGTCGGGAATGTGACGTATGACCGCCGGAATCTCGCTTAAGCCCGCCAGCTGCGCCGCGCGCCAGCGTCGCTCGCCGGCGATAATTTCGTAGCGCTGCGACTCCCCGTTCCCCGGCACTTCCAGCGGCCGCACCACGATGGGCTGCACTACGCCCTGGGCCTTGATGGAGTCGGCGAGCTCGGTAAGGGTCTCCGGGCGCATGTCCATGCGCGGCTGGTAGCGGCCGCGCTGCAACAGGTCGAGCGGCAGTTTTGCGAGCTCCTCCCCGATGGGCGCCGCCGCAATGACGGGCGCCGGGGTCGAACGTGCGCCGAGCAGGTCCGCCAGGCCGCGCCCAAGGGTGGGTTTTCTGTGCATCATCTTGGAG
>CATPBM010000124.1 GCA_955652625.1 uncultured Steroidobacteraceae bacterium | reverse complement strand
TAGCTGAGATCACCCCCTCGCGTGGTGGCCACCTCCGCGCGGCTGTAGATGCTCATCTTGCTGAGACTTGGCTGCGTAGTGATGTAGCGCACCGTGCCGCCCTCGGACCCGGAGCCGAAGAGCGTGCCCTGGGGCCCGCGCAGCACCTCCACGCGATCGACGTCGAAGGACTTCGGCAGCGCCTCATCGGGACTGAACGCCAGCGCGCGCATCTGGATGGGTGTGTCGTCGATGTAAATACCGGTGGTACCTGCGCCGCCGGTACCAGAGATGCCGCGGATGGAGATGTTATTGGTCCCGGAGTTGTCGAAGTTCACGCCCGGCGTGAAGCGCGCGACTTCCGAGAAGTCCTTGATGCCGCGGTTATCGAGACTCTCCTGCGTGAGCGCGGTCACGCTGATCGGTACCCTGGACAGGCTTTCCTCGCGGCGCGTGGCCGTGACGACGACTTCCTGCAAGCCCCCGACGGTCGTTTCGGCGCCCTGCGTCTGTTCCTGCGCCAGGCTCAGGGCAGGTGCCCACGCGAGCCACGCCAGTGCCGCGCCGGGCACGACGCTCGATGCGCGGGCAAAAAGGCTTTTATGACGAGTACGCTGCATAAAGTCCCCAGTCAGTTCTTCAGTTGCCGCGCCACACCCGCGCTGCGGCACTGTAGCCACAACATCGCACCAAGCTCAAGCCTGCAGACCGCGGCTCGCCGGGAGCGTGCGTACGCGCTTGCCGGTCGCGGCGTAGATCGCATTGCACAGCGCCGCCGCCACGCAGGATGTGCCGGTCTCGCCTACTCCCCCGGGGCTCTCCGTGCTCGCCACGAGGTGGATCTCGACCCGCGGCGCCTCAGCGATGCGCAGCGAGGGAAAATCGTGAAAGTTGCTTTGCTGCACGCGCCCGTTGGCGATCGTGATCTCGTTGCCGAGCGCGGCGCTCAGGCCGAACATTGCGCCCCCCTCGAGTTGCGCACGCACGGTGTCGGGATTGACGACCTGGCCGCAGTCCATGGCGCACACCACGCGCTCGACGCGCACCGCACCCTGCGCGTTCACGCTCACTTGCGCCACCTGCGCCAGATAGCTGCCGAAGGCGTACTGGATGGACACGCCGCGCCCGCTGCGCGCCGGTAAGGCCGTTCCCCATCCCGCGCGGTCGGCTGCGAGATCGAGCACCGCGCGCAGGCGTGGCACGCTCAGGTACGCACGCCGGTACTGCACCGGATCCTGCCGGGCCGCCGCCGCCAGCTCATCGATGAAGCTCTCGACCACGAACACGCTGCGGGTGGGCCCCACCCCGCGCCACCAGCAGGTCGGCACCCCGGGCGGGTCATGGCGCACGTAGCGCACCTCCATATGTGGAAGCGTATAGACCATGTCCGCGGCGGTCTCGACTGCATCGACATCGACACCGTCCTTCATGGGCAGGCCGTAATAGATGGCACTCACCGCCGCCCCGGCGATGGTGTGGCGCCAGCTCACAATGCTGCCGCGTGCATCGAGCGCCCCGGATAGCCGATCGACGTAGTACGGGCGATAGCGGTCGTGCTGGATGTCCTGCTCGCGACTCCACAGAACCCTGAGGGGCCCGTCGACGTGACGTGCGATGCGCGCCGCAAGCACGATGCCGTCCACCTCCAGGCGCCGCCCGAAGCCGCCACCAATGAGGTGATTGTGTATGCGGATCTGTTCGGGCTTGAGTCCCAGGGCGGCGAGTTTCGCCACCGCGCGATCCGGCGCCTGGGTACCGGTCCAGATCTCGCAGCGACCTGCGCGCCATTCCAGCGTGCAGTTCATGGGCTCGAGCGTCGCGTGGGCGAGGAACGGCTGATGATAGATCGCCGTGACATGGGTCGGCGCATGCGCCGCGGCTGCCACCGGATCGCCCTTGTGGCTCGCAACCACGCCGTCCTCGTGCGCTGCCGCTTCCAGATCCGCAATGATGGCCGACTGCTGCACGGCGGCGTTCGCGCCGTCGTGCCAGCGCGGCGCGAGTGCCTTCATGCCCTTCATCGCCGCCCAGGTGTTGTCGGCGACGACCGCGATGACTTCCCCTTCGTTCACCACCTGGCTCACGCCCCGGACTGCGAGTGTGGCGCCGCTGGCGAGTGGCTCGCTGATCCTCCCACCCTCCACCGGCGAGAGCGCGATCTGCGCAACTCGGGCATGCGGCGGACGCGCGTCGATGCCGAACACCGCGCTGCCGTTCACCTTCGCGGGCGTGTCGCGCCGCGCGGTGGCCCGCCCGATGAGCCGGAAGTCCTTCGGCGCCTTCAAAGGCGGTACCGGCGGCAGGGGCAGCGCGGCCGCGGCGGCCGACAGCGCGCCGTAGCCCAGTCGGCGGCCGGAGGAAACATGGATCACCTGCCCCTGCGCTGCCCGACATTCACTGGCCGGCACTCCCCAGTGCTGCGCGGCTGCCGCGACCAACATCACGCGCGCGGCCGCCCCCGCCTGCCGCAGCGGCAGCCAGCATTGGATGATCGACAGGGAGGTGCCGGTTGACTGGTCGCGCGCGAAGCCATGGGCGGCCGGGTCGACTGCAAAGCCATAGGCGGCGGGGTCGACCGGGAAGCCGTAGACAGCCGGGTTGGGCGGCGCGGCCTCCACGGTGATGGCGTCGAGATCGACCTCCAGCTCTTCCGCAACGAGCATGGGGAGGGAGGTGTAGGTTCCCTGCCCCATCTCTACTTTGGGCATGACGAGCGTGACGTGACTGCTGGGATCGATGCGCACGAACGCATTGAGTGCGCCAGTTCCGCGGCTACCGGTGTTGACACCGCGCCGCAAGCGCTGAGCCGTAACACCCAGCACCAGCGCACCGCCGACCGCGGCGGACACCAGCACGAACTGCCGCCGGGTGACTGCCGATGCGCTGCTCATGAGCCGTCCGGCGGCGCCCCCGGCGTGACGGGCACCGGGACGCGCGCCTTGCGTCGCGCATCGAGCAGCAGGAACGCCCCGACCGCCACCGCCAGCGACACCACGCTCCAGAACAGTTGCCGCGCCATGTCCCCGCCCATGAGCGCCATGGCGATCAGCACCGCCACCATGCCGGCGAGGGCCGCGTAACTGAGCCACGGAAACAGCCACATGGACAGCGCCGGGGTCGGGGCGCCGCTCGCCTCGCGTTCACGCCGCAGGCGGATATGCGCCACGGCGACGATCATATAAACGAATACCATCAGCGCCCCGGACGCGTTCACCAGGAACGCGAACACCGTCTGCGAGGAGGTCATCGCGGCAAGAATCCCCAGCACGCCGGCAAGACTCCCCATCCACACCGAGCGCGTCGGCACCCGCCGCTCGTTCACCTGCACCAGCCACTGCGGGGCATCCCCGTGCTCGGCGAGCACGAACATCACACGCGAGCAGACGTAGAAGGCGGAGTTGAGGCAGGAGAGCACCGCCGTGAGAATGATGGCGCTCATGGCGAGGCTGGCCCATTTGAACTGCATGGTGGCGAGCGCGAGCGTGAACGGCGACTCGCCCACGTGCACGCGCACCCACGGCACGACGGTGACGATCAGCAGCACGGAGCCTACGTAGAAGGTGAGGATGCGCATGATCACGGAGCTGCTCATGCGCGCCACCGCGCGCGCCGGCTCCCTGGACTCAGCGGCGGCGATGGTGGTGATCTCCGCGCCGGTAAGCGAGAAGTACACCGTCACCGCGCCGGCGAGCACCGCCACCCAGCCCTTGGGCATGAAGCCACCATAGGCGCTCAGGTTGCCGAACGTCGGGCCGGTCGGGGAAGTGAAGCCGCAGGCGTACGCCGCGGCGAGCGCGATGAACACCAGGATCGCCGCGACCTTGATGGAGGCGAACCAGAACTCGAACTCCCCGTACGAGCGCGCCGACATGAGGTTCACGGCGGTCATGATGCCCATGAGCACCAGCCCGAGGAGCCATGGCGGAAAACCCAGCCAGCCGTGCAGGATGTTGGCGCCGGCGATCGCCTCGACCGGCACAACGATCATCCAGAAGTACCAGTACAGCCAGCCGGCGACGAAACCCGCCCAGGGGCCCAGGCCCGCGCGCGCGAACTCGGTGAACGAGCGCACCGTGGGCAGTGCGACCGCCATCTCCCCGAGCATGCGCATCACCAGCAGCACCAGGGTCCCGGTGATGAGGTAGCTCAGCACGATTGCCGGTCCGGTCGCGGCGATCGCTGCGCTGCTGCTGACGAACAGTCCCGCGCCGATCATCCCGCCGATCGAGATCATGGTGATGTGGCGCGGTTGCAGGGAGCGACTGAGCTCGGGCATGCGGTTCCCCTTAGGTGGGCGTCATCGGCGTCGCGGCAGCGGCGCGTGACCGATGGAGGCCGCGTGCGCGGTTTGCAGCAGCAGCGGCGCCAGCTTCGCGCGCAGCTCCGCCATCGTCCAGCGGCTGGTGGGGCCGGATATGTTCACGGCGGCGAGCGGCTGGCCGTCCTCGCCAAGAATCGGTGCGGCGATGGTCAGATCGCCGCGATAACACTCCTGTTCCGCCCAGGCATAGCCGGCCTCGCGCGCGGCCTCGATGCGCTTCCAGATCTGCTTGGGATCTACGAGCGTGAACGGCGTCAGGGCGCGCAGCTCGGCGCGGCGCAGCAGGCGCTGCGCGATCCCCAGCGGCAGGGCCGAGAGGTAGGCGCGCCCGGCGGAAGTGCAGTGCATCGGCAGGCGCCGGCCGACGGGCATGTGAATGTAGAAGCGTTTCAGGCTCGGAAAGCGCGCGATATACACCATATCGGTGTCCTCGGGCTCGGAGAGGCTCACGGACTCGCCGCTCGCCTGGTTCAGGTCGATGAGGTGGGTGGTGGACTGCTCCAGCAGCGCATGACCGGAAAGATAAGCGTGCGACAGCGCCAGGGCGCGCGCGGTCAGTACCCAGCGCTTCATGCGCGTATCGCGCCGCAGGTACCCGAGGCGCACCAGGGTGTGGGTGCAGCGCTGCGCGGAGCTGGTCGTCATGCCCACCCCGCTCGCCAGCTCCGCCAGGCTCAGGGCGCGCCGCTCACCGCCGAACGTCTCGAGGATGGCCAGCGCCTTCTCCACGGAACTGTTGAAGAGCGGGTCGCGCGCGCGCAGCAAGCGTGGCTTGTGCGCCAACCGCTTCATTGTGAAATGCAGTATAGAGGTATCGATTATCGATAGTCTACGGCGTGAGTCGCTCCAGCGCTCCCATATAGGGTCGCAGCGCCGCCGGCACCATCACCGAGCCGTCTTCGTTCTGGAAGTTCTCCAGCACCGCCACCAGCGTGCGCCCGACCGCGAGGCCCGAACCATTCAGCGTGTGCACGGCTTCGGGTTTGCCGGCCGGATTGCGCCAGCGCGCCTGCATGCGTCGCGCCTGGAAGGCCTCGAAGTTGCTGCACGAGGAAATCTCACGGTAGCGCTCCTGCGATGGCAGCCATGCCTCGAGGTCATAGGTCTTGGCGGCGCCGAAGCCCACATCCCCGGCGCACAGCGCCACGGTGCGGTAGGGAATTTCGAGCCGCTGCAGCACGGCTTGCGCATGCCCGGTGAGCTCCTCCAGCGCCGCGTACGAATCGGCAGGGCGCACGATCTGCACCAGCTCCACCTTGTCGAACTGGTGGTTGCGGATCATGCCGCGGGTGTCCTTGCCCGCCGCTCCCGCCTCGGAGCGGAAGCACGGCGTATGCGCAACCCACTTAAGCGGCAGCCGCTCGGCCGGCACGATCTCCTCACGCACGAGATTGGTCACCGGCACTTCCGCGGTCGGAATGAGATAGAACGCGGGCTCGGCGCGGACCGCGAACAGATCCTGTGCGAACTTCGGCAGCTGCCCGGTGCCGATCAGCGCCGGGGCCTGCACCAGGTAGGGCACGTACACCTCGGTGTAGCCGTGCTCGCGCGTGTGCAGGTCGAGCATGAAGGAGATGAGGGCGCGCTCGAGCCGCGCGGCCGCGCCGAAGAGCACGGTGAACCGTGGCCCCGAGATCTTGGCGGCCCGCTCGAAGTCGAGGATGCCGAGCGCGGTACCGATGTCCCAGTGAGGCTTGGGCGT
>CATPBM010000123.1 GCA_955652625.1 uncultured Steroidobacteraceae bacterium | reverse complement strand
CGAGGAGGTCGCCGTGACGATGGCGAAGCGGCTGCGACCTGCGAGGCCGTAGCAGGTAAGGCCCGCGAATAACCCGATCACTCCTGCCTGGGGCGGCAGGTTCGCAAGCCCCGAGTAGGCCACCGCCTCGGGCAGCAGCAGGCCCGCGATCGACAGCCCCGCGAGCATGTCGGGCACGGTGGTTGTTGTTGTTGTTGTCACGCCCGGGCATCGTACCGCAATGCGGCCGCAGTGCCCGCGGCGCACCTCGATGAGGCAGGCCCCGATCGCGCACCGCGACGGGGCCCGCCCGCGCTCCTCAGCGTCGACTCAGCCGCCGAACATGTCGTTCATGACCTTGGATGTCGAGTTGCAGGCGTGATTCAGACAGTGCAGATCGAACGCAGCTTCCAGCGTGCGCAGCAGCGAGAAGTGATCGTACGGCTTGTCGCTCACGCGTCCGTTCGGGGCATAGTTCGTCTCAACGAGCGGGATCACGCGGTTGGCAGAGTTGGAGAAGTCGTTCTCATCTCACACCACGACGATCGCGTTGCGGCCGCGATTCCAGGCGCGTGAGGCCTTGATGCCCTCAAGCAGCTTCTGCACGGCCGCATCGCCCCAGGCTCGGGCGTGAGTGGGCGCCGCGAGACGGGCGCTGCGTTTACTCGACGGTGACGCTCTTGGCGAGATTGCGCGGCTGATCGACGTCCGTGCCCCTGAGGATGGCCGCGTGGTAGGCGAGCAGTTGCAGCGGGACGGTGTACACCGCCGGGGCCTGAAAGTACGTGACGTGCCGCGGCATCTCGATGACAGTCACGCCATCGCTCGGCTGAATGCCCGACTCAGGGTCGGCGAACACGATCAGCTCGCCGCCGCGCGCACGCACTTCCATCAGATTCGACTTGAGCTTCTCGAGCAGGTCATTGTTCGGCGCCACGGCCACTACCGGCATGTCGGTGTCCACCAGCGCCAGCGGTCCGTGCTTCAGCTCGCCCGCCGGGTAGCCCTCGGCGTGGATGTAGGAGATTTCCTTGAGCTTGAGCGCGCCCTCGAGCGCGATGGGGTACAGCGCGCCGCGCCCGAGAAAGAGCGCGTGGCGTTTTTCGGCGAAGCGCTCCGCCAGGCGATGGATGATCGGATCGAGCTCGAGCGTCTTCTCCACCAGCGCGGGCAGCTCGATGAGGCGCGTCACGAGGCCGCGCTCGCGCTCCGCGTCGGCCCCGTGATGCTTGGCGAGGGCCACTACCAGCATGCCGAGGGCGGTGAGCTGGGTAGCGAACGCCTTGGTGGATGCCACGCCGATCTCCGGTCCGGCGCGCGTCAGCATCACCAGCTCCGACTCGCGCACCAGCGAGCTCTCGGGGACGTTGCAGATGGCGAGCGCGGACAGGTAGCCGGACTGGCGAGCCAGGCGCAGCGCCGCGAGGGTGTCTGCGGTCTCGCCGGACTGGGAAATGGTGACGAACAGCGAATTCGGCGGGACCAGGGGGCTGCGGTAGCGGTATTCGCTGGCGATGTCCACCGCGCAGGGGAGCTTGCAGATCTGCTCGATGAAATAACGCGCCACCGCGGCGGCGTGAAAGCTGGTGCCGCAGGCGACGATGTGCACGGTCTGGGTGCGCCGGAAAACCTCCGTGGCGGCCGGTCCGAATGCGGCTTCCAGCAGGCGGCCGCTGGCGACGCGCTCCTGCAGGGTGTCGGCAATGGCGCGCGGCTGCTCGTGAATCTCCTTGAGCATGAAGTGCCGGTACTGCCCGCGCTCCGCGGCATCCGCCGACAGTTCGCTCTCGCGCGTCGCGCGCTCGACGGTGTTGCCGTCGCGGTCGATGACGCGCACGCTCTGGCGGCGCACCTCGGCAACGTCGCCCTCCTCGAGGAAGATGAAACGCCGCGTGACCGGCAGCAGCGCCGCCACGTCCGAGGCCACGAAGTTCTCGTTCACGCCCAGCCCCACGACCACGGGGCACCCCTGGCGGGCGAGGATCAACCTATCCGGATCGTGCTCGCTCACGACCACCAGGGCGAAGGCGCCCTCGAGCTCGGCCACGGTGGCGCGCACCGCCTTGAACAGGTCCTTGACGGTTTGCAGGTGGTAATGAATGCGGTGCGCGATGACCTCGGTATCGGTCTCGGAGGAGAACTGGTAGCCGCGACGCTCGAGGTCGGCGCGCAGCTCATCGTGGTTCTCGATGATGCCGTTGTGCACGATGGCGAGCCCGTCGCGCGAGATATGCGGATGGGCATTGCGCTCGCTCGGCACACCGTGCGTGGCCCAGCGCGTGTGGGCAATGCCGATCTTGCCGTCGGTGGGCGTCTGCTCGAGCGCCTCGTCGAGCATGCGCACCTTGCCGACGGTGCGCAGCCGGGTCAGATGCCTGGAACCGTTCAGTACGGCAATGCCGGCCGAATCGTAGCCGCGGTACTCGAGCCGCCGCAGACCCTCCATCAGGATGGGTACGACGTTACGCTCAGCGACCGCTCCGACGATTCCGCACATGCCTTCTGCCTCGATTCCCCGGAAACCCCGTGTCAAGGGGCCAGTGGCCGCCAAGTTTGCCTGAAAGCGGCGGAAAGCGCCGAATGCACTCACGAAAGCCGTGACCGAGGTCGCGCTTGTCGACGATAAAGAATCGGCGCGGGGACCGCGCCGATCGACCCACACGGCCTGTTCCCTAGGCCTATGCGTCAAGCTGATTTCCGCCCACCCGGGCCTGGTCGGACACGCTGGCGAGGTTACGCACGGGATGGGACGGCTGCATTGCGCGCGCCCGCCCGCGCTCGCTTATGTAACGCCGCTCTCAGGGCGAGCGGGGGGTGCTCGAGACAAAATTGCGCCAGGCGACGCACTGCCGCGCGGTATTGCTGGTCGAGCCAACAGAATTCCAGCCAGAACTCCCGTTGTGCCAGCGCGGTGGTCGCCCGGCGGCTGACGACGAACAGGCGCAGCGCCACGTTGCGGTGGCCGCCCAGGGGCGTGCACGCCGGCCTGCAGCGCGCCGAGCTCCTGCAGAGCGTGGCGCGACAGAACTTTTTGCGTCCGTG